>CAZIZJ010000015.1:0-15836 GCA_964543675.1 uncultured Acholeplasma sp.
ACCAGCGCCAGGATGCAGTTCTAAAATAGCATTTCGCTCATCATAAGGATCGTTTAATAAAACCTCGATTTCAAAAGCTGCCAGCTTCTTGGATAAATCCTTGATCTCTTCTTCTAAGATATCCCAAGTGTCAGTGCCTTCTTTGGCATCTTCCAACCAAATGTTTAAGTCTTCAAACTGGCTTCTTAGTTTTTGAATCGTGTCTTTCTTATAGGACAGTTGATTGGCTTCCTGGGTCAGCTTTTTGGCGTTTTTCGTATCATTCCAAAAACTTGGTGCATTCATCAAATCACCTAACACCAAAAGGCGTGCATTAATCACGCCTAAGTTAAGTGCTTTTTCTAAATCATTAATTATTGTTTGAAAACTTTCTAAAGTTTTATTGACTTCGTATCTTTCCATAAATCATTAACGCCTGTTCCAAGGCAGTGCATTTCTATGAATCTTTTTGACTTTAGGTTTTTCTCGTTTTGCCTCAGTGCCTTGATTAGTTGCTGTATTTTTAACAACCGCTTCACGGCTCACATTCATTTGAATTTGACCTAAGCAGGCATAACGTGAAATATCCTTTGAAATGTTATAAAGCATTTCATCAAAAAGTCGTTTACCTTCTCTTTGATAAGTAATCAGTGGATTTTGCTGACCATATGACTGCAGCCTGACCCCTTGTCTTAATTCTTGCATCATATCGATATGACGCATCCAGTACGTATCAATGACACGTAGCATGATGACTTTTAAAAACTCAGTGTAAACCTCGGTCGGTACTTGTTCTTTTTTATCAGTCAACAGTTTAGTCGCAAGTTCTTTTAAGTGATTAACAATGGAAACCTCATCAAAAGCTTCTAACGTTTCTATCGTTAATAAACCCTTAGGTATTAAGAAACTTTCAAAATGACTAATGATCGCTTCATCTCTAATATCGAATTTTCCTCTGCCAATCGGTATGATATAATCATCCACCTCTGATTCAACAACATCATGAATGAACTGGATGACTTTTTCTTCAACAGAAGAATTAGTTAAAACCGATGTTCTTTCTTCATAAATGATTTCTCTCTGCAAACGTAGTACATCATCATATTTTAAGACATTTTTTCTAATCTCTGAGTTATGTCCCTCTGACCTTTTTTGTGCACCAGTAATTAAACCAGAGATAATTCCAGATGTTACTGGCTGACCAGACGTCTGTGCTTTTTGAAGCGTTCCAATAATCGTTTTAAAGCGGTCGCCACCACGACGAACCATCAATTCATCTTCAGCCGATAAATAGAATCTTGAAAATCCTGGGTCTCCCTGTCTACCTGAACGTCCTCTCAACTGATTGTCGATACGTCTCGCGTCATGCTTTTCTGAGCCTAGTACAGCAAGACCGCCAAGTTCAACCACGCCTTCGCCTAATTTGATGTCGGTTCCACGACCAGCCATGTTGGTGGCAATCGTAACCGATCCTTTTTGACCGGCTTTAGCAATGATTTCAGCTTCTCTTTCATGATTCTTCGCATTTAAGACTTCGTGTTGAATACGACGTTTTCTAAGCATTGAAGATAATAATTCAGAATTCTCAACAGCAATCGTACCAATTAGCATTGGTTGTCCTTTAGCGTATCTTTGTTCAACCTCAGTAATCAACGCTTCATATTTTTCATTAGCTGTAACAAAGAAATAATCTTTGGCATCCTCACGAATGATTGGACGATTGGTCGGAATTTCAATAACCTGCATATTATAAATATCAATGAATTCCTCTTCTTCAGTTTTAGCTGTACCAGTCATCCCCGATAGCTTTTTATACATTCTGAAGAAGTTTTGATAAGTAATGGTTGCAACCGTTACTGTCTCTTTTTTTACTTCGACATTTTCTTTGGCTTCAATTGCTTGATGAAGTCCCTCAGAAAACTGTCTGCCTCTTAAAATACGACCAGTAAATTGGTCAATAATTAATACTTCGCCATCTAAAACCATATACTCTTTATCTTTTGACATGGTGAAGTTAGCTTTTAACGCATTATTAATGTGATGCAGCAATGACACATGCTTTAAATCATATAAGTTTTCAATGCCAAAAATACTTTCTGCTCTAGAAATTCCACTTGGCGAAAGTTCAACCGTATTTGCTTCAACATCATATTCATAATCATCATCAGATAGCGATTTAACGAAACGATCTGATTGCTGATACAGGTTTTGAGTTTGCTTGGCAGGTCCTGAAATGATTAATGGGGTTCTTGCCTCATCAATTAAGATTGAGTCAATTTCATCGATGATGGCATAAGGATATCCTCTTTGAGCGACCATGTCTTGATGATAAAGGACCATGTGGTCTCTTAAATAGTCAAAGCCTAATTCAGAGTTGGTTGAATACATGATGTCGCAGTCATATGCTGCTTTTTTTTGGGTTCTATCGTAGTCTCTCAGGTTCAGACCTACAGTCAGTCCTAAAAACTTAAATAAATCACCAATTTCGCCTTCTGCTTCACGTTTCGCCAAATATTCGTTGACTGTAACAATGTGAACGCCTTTGCCATCTAATGCATTTAAGTAAGCGGGCATAACAGCGGTTAAGGTTTTACCTTCACCGGTTTTCATTTCTGCAATATTACCTTGGTGAATGGCAATACCACCCATCACCTGCACAAAATACGGGGTTAAGCCAGTCACTCTGGTTGATGCTTCACGCACGGTTGCAAATGCCTCAATTAAAATATCGTCAAGCGTTTCACCATTTTCAAGTCTTTCTCTAAAAAGTCTTGCCTGCGCTTTAAGTTCACCATCAGACTTCGCTTTCATCGTTGCTTCAAGTTCAAAAACAGAAGTCGCAAGCTTCTTATATTGCTTTAATGCCTTTTTAGTGGAATCAAACAATCCAAACATAATTTTCACATCCTCTTATTCTTCTATATGATACCTTATTTATCATGCTTTATCAATAAATACTCTTTGAGTATTAACTGGTTATGCGCCATTAAACTGTCCCAAGGTATTTGATCCAGTTTAAACCATTTAACGGTAGTCACTTCAGTTGGATCGATTTGTATGTTACCTGCAAATTTTGATACAACAAATATGTGATCAATCAAATAAACAACATCTTTATTTGGATAGGTAATCTTAAAATCTTTTCCGCTAAATGTCTTAAACAAATGAAAATCAACCGGTATCAAGCCAATTTCTTCCTTAACTTCTCTGATTAAGGTTTCACTTAATGTTTCGCCCGGCTCTAGTGCGCCACCATGGAGTGCCCAGACGTTCATGTCCCGTCTAAGCTGCAGCAATATTTCATCTTCTCTAATGATGATTGCCCCGCAGGTCACCATAATCAGTGGTGCGTGTCCTACATGTTTTCTAAGATTTTCTATATAACTCAACAATTAGTCCTCTTTTGTAAACTTAGAACGATTCAAACCGAAGTATTCAATGATATCGCCCATGACATCCGTTTCTCTGCTATACATTTTAATGCCGGCATCGTTTAATGGTTGAGAGATTTTTGGTTCTAACGCATTTTTATTGTCATTGACTGCAATATGCAGTTCATTGCCTCGCCAAAGCATTGAAATCGATCCTGAAAAAGCTTGTTCAACAGTTCCAATCTTTTCAATCATGCTTGGCGTAATAATGTAGAAGGCATGATGTTTATCAGTTGTTTCAACTAAAAACTTCTTGTTGAAACCAATGCTTTCAGTTTCGACTTTACTAAATCCTTTAGGTGAAAAACTGAAGCCAAAGAAATTCTTTTCAATGATTCTTAATTGATGTTCAAAATTCCGATGAAATTTAAAAATAAACCATCTACCTAAAAAGTATGTTTCATAATAGGTGGTTGTTCTACCCTTAGAATCCGTACGTGTACGTCGATCTTCCAACTTAAACTCAGATACCGTAATATCAACACCTTTGAACTGCGCAGCGATATAATCCTCACCACGCCATCTATCCGGACGTTTGACCAAGCCAGTACTTAGAATTTGATTTAATGGCAACGATTGATCCGGTCTGTAATCAACATTGTCATATTTATTTTTAAGCATCGTTTCAATGACTTTTTTCTTGAAAGTCTTTTTAAAAGGCGTTGATTTTGAAAAACCAATGCTGTTAATAACAATTGATACGATAACAAGCAATGCCCCCAGCAAAAAGAACACCATGCCGATACCGCTCATTTGTGTATGCAAAATGACGCCTATGACAATTAAGATAACAGCACCAGCAATAAAAGGTATCGCCATTTTTACATATTTCTGCTGCTCTTTATATACTTGTTGTCTTTCTAACTCCAAAGCTTCTAATTCTTTAATCATTTGGTCACCTTCTTTTTAGTAAAAAAGCAGAAACTAAAAATCATGTTTCTGCTTGAAAAAAGTTCAATCTTTAATTCAGAAATTAAATTCGACATCATTTCTCTTGAAACTTTCGGCTTCGAAGAATTCTCTTTTCGTAAATTTTTTCCAGCCAGCAACAAGACTTGATGGGAACACCACAACTTTTTGATTGTATATTGAAACATTAGAGTTATAGACTCTACGTGCAGCTTGAAGGTTTTCTTCAACTTCAACGGTTGCATTTTGCAAACTCAAAAAGTTTTTAGATGCTTTTAAATCTGGATACTGTTCAACCACAACATTTAATTGTGAAAGTCCAGCCGTTAACTGATTGGCAAATTCTTGTTTCTCAGCAATCGGTGCAGTTCTTGCAGGCTGTCTCATCTCTACCACTTTCGTCAATGTTTCTGACTCATGCTTCGTATAGCCTTTGGTTGCTGCAACCATCTTTGTTAATAAATCATATCTTTTTGTTAATGCAATATCGATTGATGATTCCGACTCATCAATTTTGACGATCTTTCTTTGAAAAGTGTTGACGGTTGAAATATACCATGAGAAAAAAATGATAACTAACAACCCAATGACAATTAATACAATCCAATACCATTCCAACATATTTAGTTACTCCCTTTCGTTTAGTTGAATACGCACCTGTTATTTTATAACAAATCCTTAAAAATATCAATGGAATCCGTAAATTCCCAATAAAAAACGTCGCCTGTTTTACCAAAATGACCATTATGTACCGTTTGTTTAAAAATCGGACGCTTTAAACCAAGTTTTTCAATGATTGCTTTTGGTGTTAGTTTAAAGTTTTTAACTAGTCTTTCTTCGATGATTTTATCATCAACTTTGGCTGTACCAAAGGTATTGACATAAAGTGATACCGGTTCTGCAACGCCAATGGCGTAAGCCAGTTGGATCTCACAGGTTTTAGCAACACCGCTTGCCACCACTTGTTTGGCTAAGTATCTTGCCATATAGGATGCCGATCTATCAACCTTTGATGCGTCTTTTCCAGAAAATGCACCACCACCATGTCTAGCATAGCCACCGTAAGTATCAACAATGATTTTTCTGCCAGTAAGTCCTGAATCACCTACTGGACCACCAACCACGAATCTGCCAGTCGGATTAATATAATATTTGGTTTCTGGTGTTAATAATTCTTTAGGTAAAACCGGATAGATGACGTGTTCTAATACGTCTTTTTTGACCTCTTCCAAACTCTTTTCTTCGAAATGCTGCGTCGATAGTACTACAGCCGTAATTTCTACCGGTTTATTATTAGCATCATATTTGACTGAGACTTGTGATTTACCGTCTGGTCCTAACCCAGCAACAATGCCAAGTTCTCTAACATCTGCTAATCTTTTGGTCAAGGCATGCGCCAAATAAATCGGCAATGGTAATAAACTTTCCGTATCATCTTTAGCAAAGCCAAACATAATGCCCTGATCACCAGCACCTTGTTCCTTGCCTGCTTGTTCGTCAACCCCTAAGGCAATATCACCGCTTTGGGTATTTAATGTGACATGATAGGTTGCTGATTCTGCTTCAAAAACGAAGCGTTTATTGGTATATCCACAAAACTTAATCGCTTCTTTGGCAATCTCAATAACCTTCTTTTCGTTCAAATCAGCACTGGTTGTTACCTCACCAAAAATAAATACAGATGTATTAGCTAACGCCACTTCAATCGCACATCTAGAATTTGGATCAAAGGCTAAACAATAATCCAAAATGGAGTCTGCAATATAATCCGATACTTTGTCTGGATGACCCTTTGAAACGCTCTCGCTTGAAAATATGTAACTCATGATATCTACCTCGCTTTTTTCAAAAAAAAATCGCCTCCAACAAGGAAGCGTCTTTCAAACAATTCCTTATTGCTGGGTTACCCCCTCACAGTTTAGCACCTAATCAAATAGGTTGCTGCAGGATCACCGGACCGATTGCCTAGCCTGCTCTTAATAAGACACGATTTAGTTTGCTATTACATGATACTTTATTTTGTTATAAAAGTAAATACTTTTTACAGGTTATGATATAAATCATCTAAATCTGCATTAAACTTCAAAAATGTTTCTTTTAAATTATAGTCAAAATAGGCAACCAATTCCTTTTGGAAGAACGAAATTGCCTGTTGATGTGAATTTGGTCTATGATACGTTGAAACACCTCTTAAGGAAATATAGCAGTCTGCCAGCAAAATGATTTGCGAGATGATTTCCGGCTGAATTTTGCGCATGTCTTCAATGAATGCCTCATTGGCATCACCTTCATAGTGTCTTCGCATGATTTCATTGCATTTTTGAGCAAGCTGCAACCTTTTACCGATTTTTGAACCTAAGTCCGTTTTGGTTTTAATGCGGTCATAAGTTTGTTCATCGTAAGTTTCACTGTCCATCATCAAATCTTTAATTTCATCAAATCTGAGATGGATGAGGGCATACTTATCCATTTCGCTTTTTAAGTCTTCATCTAAATTATAGTAACTTGCCAATTTCGATGAAACGGTTGCTACACGGTGGGCATGCGTCTGGTCTAGCAAAGATGCTGCTGACTGAAAGACTACGTTAAATAAGTTTCTAACGATATGGGTGAAGTCCCCTTGAACCTCTCTTCTTTTGGTTAACTCCTTTTTACGCTCTTCCTGAATCGATTGTCCGATGGATACAATAATATAATTGACCAAATAAAACAGTACAAAGATAATCGTGCGCCAAATTCCTTACCCATTTCTGAACCATCTCTGAACAACTCCCCAGCAAATTCTTGCCAGGTCAACCCAACATTAAAAAAATTATAAGTGACAGCTAAATGAATTAAAGTTGTAAACCCAAACAACGAGATAAATGAATTAGACAGTAATCTTTTATCCTGATATAAAGATATTTCAACAAGTGCATAATAAATCAGTACATAAGATGCTGTTTCAAATAGTGCATTATTGCCGACTGCATAAATACGCACATAAACTAAAATCGCTGAAATGAATATCCAGAAACTCGAAACATACATCGCGATTTGCTGCTTGGTCTTGTCATTGTGGTCTAAATCAATCAGTTTGGTTTGCAGCTTGCTCACCGCATAGGTAATCGGCAGTGCAGCAATCGCGAAAATCCAGTCAGTCGTTGGATTGGCGACTGAAAAACCTAAAACGAAAAAGACCACCGAATAAAGCAGATTGGATACAAAAACGATATTCTTAATAACAACATTTCTTCGGTACAATACTGCGACATCATTGGCAATGTCAATGCCGGTTTCAAACCCAAAAAACTTTGAGAAAAGTCGTTTACCAAGACCTTTTAACTTGTTTTTAGGTTTGTCAAAATCCATTATTATTTTCCTTTTTTGTTATTGTTTAATTCTTCAAATAAACTAAGTTTTTGGTAGGTTGGATTTTCTAGTGCTTGATCTTCATTCATCACCTGTGCAACTCTAGTTGACGCTGCTGCAGCAATCGCACCAACAATGTCATCCATTAATGTATGAACAACACCATCTTTCTTTCCTTCTTCATTTAAGACGGCAACGATGCCTCTTTTGTTGACATCAATATCACCGAAATTGGTTTGACCGATGGCACCATATAGTCTAGCAACATCCAAGCCTAAAGTCTCATCTAAACCAAACAGCCCGTAATCATAATACAAAATATCTTGAATCGGACCTTTAAACATTTTTTCTTCTGCCAGTCTATCAACTTCTGATGCAAATTGAATATGGTGAAATACGTCTCTAAAAGTTAATATCTTTTCAACTGACTGAACACATAACGCAAGATCAATATCTGGATAGTACTTTGCTTGTTGCGCTTGAGCAATTTTAGCAATATCCTCAACAGTAACCCCACCACGTGACTTCAAGCATTCAACGTTAAGCTTTAACATTTCATCACGATTGTACAGTAATTTAACTTTACTCATTTATAAAACCTCCATCTTTAAACAGACTTTGTCCATTTAAATATTCTTTGACACTTAGTCTTTTTTTGCCGGCTTGTTGAACTTCAACTAGTTCAATGCCGCCGTTTTTACAACCAATAATCAACTTCTTGCCGATGATTCTAATTTCATAGGGCTTGACATTTATTATATCACTTATCCGTGATTTAAAGACCTTTACCAATACATTTCCTACCATAAAATGTGCACCAATATTTGGCGATAGACCGCGAATTCTCTGATGATTCCATGCATTAGTCTCTTCAAAATTAAGTGCTTCATCGCTAAATTTAAGGGTAAAGGCGAATGTTACCTCATCAGGATTCTGTGGTGTTTTATCATAATTTTTGTTTAAAATATCCGGCAATCTTTTTTTCAGCAAGTCTCTACCGACTATCGATAACTTATGTGATAAAGAACCGTAATCGTCATTTGGCTCAATGGTTACTTTGGCATGTTCAATCATATCGCCTGCATCCATCTTAAATGCCATTTCCATTAAGGTAATGCCAGTTTCCTTGTCGCCATTAAAAAGGGCATACTGAATCGGTGCACCACCTCTGTATTTTGGCAAGAGTGAACCATGAATATTAATGGCTGGTACAATGTCTAACAGTTCCTTAGGCAGTATTTGACCGTAGGATGCCGTAATAATCAAGGTTGGCTTCAAATCCAAAATATATTTGAAATCAGTTCTTAAATTGGCTGGCTGAAAAACATCAATGCCGTATGATTTGGCTAAAGTCTTTACCGGAGATTCAGTTATCTGTTTTTTTCTGCCAACCTGCTTGTCTGGCTGCGTTACAACTAAGCCAACCGGATACTGCTCTTTAATCAGCATTTCTAGAATCGGTACAGAAAATTCTGGCGTTCCCATGAATACAATCATATATACTCCTTTAATACCAGCTAACTGTTGGACTGGCATAAATATTTATTTCATCCTGCGCTCTCAAGTATTTCATAAAATCAGCAGGCAATGTTTGATACTTCAGCAATAATAATACTCTATATCGGTCGTTTTGTTTAAGCAGACTGGCATCAACCGGTCCCAATACGGTGATGCCGTGAATGACTGCCTGTTCTTTAAGCATGAATCCATATTGGTGTGCACCTAGGTAGCTTCTTGCTTCAATCAGAATTTGCAGCATATGGACATAAGGTGGCAGTTTAGCGAGCTTTCTGTTGCTTAACTCTTTCTTATAAAAACTATCTATATCATCGCTAATCGCCTCAATAACAAAGTGACTGCTTTGATAACTTTGAATGACTAAAGTATCTTTCGCCATGAACTTGGCATCAGAAAGCGCTTGAAAGCCTAGGCTATTGGCATCATATCTTGGTAGTTTCAACCAGCTATCCGCCATTAAAACACCAACCAACGATACCTTTTTAGATAGCACTGACTTCAATGCCATTTGCGTACCGATGATGATTTTAATCTCAGGGTTTTGATCCAATGAATCAACCAATTGATAAAAGCTCTTGTTCGTTATTGTATCGCTATCAATTCTAATGGTGGTTTCATTCGGATAAAGCTTATGTAAATAGTTTTCAAGTTGTTCAATGCCACTGCCAACCGCCTTGACACTTGGTTTACCACATTTCGGACATGTCTGATGAAAAGGTTCTTGGTACTTGGTCAAATTAGAACGTAGTATTTGCTGTCTTTCAATATAATTCAAAGGAATACCAGTTGATGGATCGGTTGGTACATAAGAACAACTTCTGCACATGACAAACGGTGCATAACCCTTTTGATTCATGATTAAAAGTACTTTTTCATTAGCAGAAATTGCTTCATCAACCTTTTCTTTTAAAAGCGATGAAATCATTTTTGTATTACCGGTTTTTAATTCTTCTTTCATGTCAACAACAAATGTTTCAGCAACCTTTTGATGATACATACTTAAATCAATGTTCAGTATCTTTTTCTGATTGATTAAATGAACGTGTTCAAGCGTCTTGGTATGCGTTTCTAAAATTAAAGGAATCTTGTGGTACTTGGCACGAAGGGATGCAATTTGGATAGCATCATAATAAATGCCTTCATGGGCAACATAGGACTGATCATGACTATCGATGACAATGATAGCCCCTAAATCTGCAAAAGACGTAAAGACAGCCGATCTGGCACCAACAACCATATTTGACGTACCATCAAGAATTGCTTGATTGGTTAAGTATCTTTCTTTAAATGTTTGGTCTGATGAAATGGTCGTAACCAGTTCATCTGGAAAAATATCTGCAAATACCTTTTGATACTTACTAATCAAGAAACGCTCTGGAACTAGGATAAGTACTTGTTTTTTGGTTTTTAGAATGCTTTCAATCAAGTGATATCTAAGTAAATCACTGACATCATTCTTACCTTGTAAAAGAATTGTTTGATGTTGATTCAAATGCTGCTGAAATGCCTTTAAATGAACATCCAGTGCTTCAGGTAATTCTTTTAACTGTCTAGCATCACTATCGTTTTCATTTACTTTTCTAATATCCTTTAAAACGACTTCAATGACACCTCTTTTAATCAAGGTATTGACAATCGAAGCACTAGAAATCTCTATCAGTTCTTTTTTAAGAACAGTTTCTTTACTTTTTAAATAGTTGATAATTTCATTTTGTTTGGCAGTACCAACAAAGGATAAATCACTTAAGACAACGTATGGAACAACCGGCTTTTTAAGTCGTGGTTTCAAAATGGTTTCTAATCTAATGACGCCTTTTTCATGCAGCGTTTTTAAGTTGGTATATTTGATAGTATCCGACTTGGTCAAAATCCATTCGTTGCTGCGATTGAACTTTTCTTTGAGTGTTTCTGGTAATAACCGTGGATTAAGCAATGTCACTTTCTTTTGGTAATGTACTAGCATGTCATTTGAAATGACTGTTTCAAAGACTTTAGAGATCAAGGTACCAGGTATCTCTAAAAGTTGATTTACCATCATAAATACTTCATCATCAAATATCGGTTCAACATCCAATACTTCCTTAACGTATTTGGTTGCCAAATCGGATTGTTCAACTACGTCGACAACATAGCCTAAACGATCTAGATTATTATCGGTAAAAGGGACGATAACACGCATCCCTTTTTGAATATATGCTTGATCTGATGGCTTGATCAGATAATCATATAGTTGATTTACTTTATCGTGTTTGATGTCAACAATGACTTTTGCAACCAAATTAATCACCTACACTAATTATAGCATGTGATAAATCTTTTATCGGAAAGAAAAATATCCCGTTTAAGGGATATTTGTCTTACTTTTTGATTTCTTTTAATAGTTTTTCAATATGATTTCCGTAAGCCAACGCTTCATCGAATTTAAAAATTAAATCAGGGATTTTACGAATGTTGTTGACCTTTTCCGCTAACTTCATACGAATTTCCTTTTTATGCACTTCCAATAATTCTTTGGCTTTTTCGATGACTGCTTTATCTTCATTTAAAATCGTGTAGTATACTGTACAAAAACTTAAATCCTTGGTTACTTTGGTTTCAGTAATCGTGATGTATCCTACTTGCGTGTTTTTAACCACACCATTGATAATATGTACCAGTTCTCTTAAAATCAGTGATGCTAGTCTGTCTGTTGTTATACTCATTAGTTCGTCTCCACTTCTTTTTCAATCGAAGACTCAATGACGTCGCCTTCTTTTAAATCATTATAGTTTACAATCGATAAGCCACATTCATAACCTTGTTTAACTTCTTTGGCATCATCCTTAACGCGCTTAAGTGATGATAATTCGCCTTTATAGATGACAACCCCATCTCTGATGACGGTTGCCTTGGCATCTCTTTTGATGACACCATCAGTGACATAGCATCCAGCAATTGTTCCGATTTTTGAAATCTTGAAGATTTGACGAACAACTGCTTGTCCAGTAACCACTTCTTCAAAGGTCGGTTCAAGCATGCCTTTCAATGCTTTTTCGATGTCTTCTGTAATTCTATAGACAACATTGTATAAACGGATTTCAACGCCGACTGAGTCTGCAAGACTCTTAACGGCTGCCGTTGGTCTGACGTTAAATCCAATGACAATCGCATTTGATGCAGAAGCCAATGATACATCGGTTTCTGAGATGGCACCAACACCGCTTCTAACGATATTGGCATGAAAACCATCAATGTCAATCTTTTCTAACATACCTTTTAAGGCTTCAATCGAGCCTTGTACATCACCTTTTAAGATGAGGTTCAAGACTTTAGTTCCTACATCCTGAGCACCAAACATTGATTCAAGTGAGGTAGCTTTTTGGAGTTTAGAAACTGTTTCTCGCTCTTTTGAGGTTCTTGCCTGTGCTGTTTGTCTAGCGACCTTTTCATCTTCGAAAACCATGAAGATATCGCCAGCATGCGGTACTTCAACCAGTCCAGTGACTTCAACTGGTGTACCTGGTAATGCTTCGGTGAATCTACGTTTTAAATCATCATTCATGGTACGGATTTTACCGAAAGTATTACCGATGACTAAGACATCACCAATATGGAGCGTTCCATTTTCAACAATCAGGGTTGCTACTGGACCACGTCCTTTATCCAAGGATGCTTCAATGACAGTACCACTAGCCAAACGCTTCGGATTGGCTTTCAAATCTTCAATTTCAGCAAGTAAAATGATGACATCCAATAATTCATCAATCCCTTGTTTTCTTAAAGCTGATACCATAACAAATGGTGTTTTACCACCCCAAGCCTCTGGTGTTAATCCGTGATTTGATAATTCGCTTAAGACATTATCCGGATTGGCACTCGGCTTATCAACTTTGTTGACTGCTACAATGATTGGAACACCTGCTGCTTTAGCATGCTGTAATGCTTCAATCGTTTGTGGTTTAACGCCATCATCGGCAGCCACCACTAAAATGACAATATCGGTTACTTTGGCACCACGGGCACGCATTTCAGTGAAAGCCGCATGTCCTGGTGTATCAATAAATGTAATCTTTTCGCCTTGCCAATCGACTTGATAGGCACCAATATGCTGTGTGATGCCACCGGCTTCACCAGCAACGACTCTTGTTTTTCTAATGGCGTCTAAAAGTGTTGTCTTACCATGGTCAACGTGACCCATAATGGTAATGATTGGACTTCTTTTAACTAAATCCTTAGGATCGTCAATAATTTGCATTTCGTCATATCGGGTTAAATCGGTAATGACCTCGTCTTTAACCTCAAATCCCATATCAAGGGCAATCAGTTCTACCGTTTCTCTATCTAATATTTGGTTGACAGAAGTCATCATGCCTAACCCCATCAGTTTTTTGATTAAGATGGCGTTTGTTACGTTTACTTCTGCTGCCACATCAGAAACAGTCATCTCTGGCTTATATGTTAAAATTGTTGAAGTATTCTTTTTAACTTCTTTTGGTTTTGGGATATTCGATTTACGAAAATCTTTTTTAATAAATGGTTTCTTGGCCATTTTGTTCACAATCCTTTCTACTTCAGCAACATACTAAATCCCTTATCCTTTATACCGACGACTTTGACATCACTTTTACCAAGTGCTTCTGATAATTCAAGCGATGTATATTTTTCTATCAATTCAACTTGATAAGTTTTGGTTTTATCACTGATTTTTTTCTTTGTATTGGAACTTGCATCATTGGCTAGTAAAACAAGTTTTAGTTCACCTTTTTTTAGTGCTGCAACGACATAGTCGGTGCCTAAAACAATCTTTTTAGCAACATATGCTAGTCCTAATGCACCTTTATTCATAAAAGTGCTTCAAGTTCCTGATAAATGCTATCTGGAACGGTTACTTCTAATTTCTTATCTAGTGCCTTGTTTTTCTTGGCTGCATCAATAACTTCTTTGCTCAATGTTAAATATGCGCCACGTCCATTGGCTTTACCTTTGGTGTCAACCGATACAACACCATCTTTGGTGGCAACAACCCGTATCAATTCTTTCTTTGGACGCACTGTCTTGGTGACAACACAGGTACGCATGGGAATCTTTTTTACTTTTGTCATAAAATCAAATCCTCTTTTTAGTAAATTACACCTTCGTCAGCTGCAATCGACTCTGATTTAATATCAATGCTCCAGCCTGAAGCCTGAACTGCTAACTTAACATTTTGTCCAAGTTTTCCGATAGCAAGCGATAATTGCTGATCTGGTACAATCGCCAATGCACTCTTTTCTTTCGGATTGACTTTGGTGACTGCAATCACTGGTGCTGGCTGTAATGAATTGGCAATAAGTTCTTTTTCGTTATCGCTCCATCTAAATAAATCAATTTTTTCGCCTGATAAATATTTAGATATTTCTTTAATACGAACGCCACCTTCACCAACTGTTGCTCCAATAACATCGACATTGTCATTATTGGAACGAAGACCAACCTTTGAACGATCACCAGGATCTCTAGCGATGCCTAAAACCTCAATGGTACCGTCCTTGATTTCTGGAACATGTTCTTCCAAAAGTCTAGTGACTAAAGAAACATGGGTTCTAGAAACATAGATTTTTGGTCCTTTAGTTTTCATTTCAACATCAGTTACATAAACTTTGACTCTATCGCCAACATGAAACTTATCATTCGGCAATGCTTCTTTTTTAGGTAACATCGTAATGACGTCTTTATTGATTTCAATGCGGTAAAACTCAGGTTCAACATCCAAGACTCTGGCATTGACCATTTCAAATTGCAGTTTCTTTAAGCCTTGATAAATGTTTTCTTTCTTGATGGCATTTAACACTTCATTGAAACGGTGTTTCAAGTCTCTTGATGCATTATAGTTAAATTCGCCTGGTTCAATCTTGACTTCTAAAGTTTCACCTGCTTTGGCTTTAGGATTCATTGCCTTGGCATCTGCTAATTTTAAAAATGTATATTTTTTATCAAGATCCAAACTCAGTTCACCTTCAGGCAATACAAAGTATTGACCCCAAATCAATAGTTCATTCTTTTCTTCTTTGAATTCAACACGGCAAGTTTGAACTCCTAACTGTTTTTTACAAGCAGCAATTAAACCTTGTTCAAATGCATGAAATACTTGTTCTTTCGTTAAATCGTTGTCTTGAGCAACTTCTTCAACATTTTGGAAAAATGCTTTATTAATCATTTCTTCTCACTCTCTTTTTAAAATTTGACAGCTTGTCTTATAAATTTTATTTCATTGTAGACTAGCGTTAGTTTCTTTGGTCTGCCTTTAATGAAGAAACTAATGCTTAGCATTTGGTCATCAACAGCATCCAATGTCGCGTTTCCTATAAATTGTTCTGATTCAATATAGACGAATTGTCCGATATTTTCGGTCACTTCCAACAAACTTCTTAATGGTTTTTCAATGCCAGCCGTTGATAGTTCCAAAAAGTAATCATCCGGTAAATCATCGTTGATGCTGTCTAATACTTCTATATGAACCGGTTCTAAAGTCTGGTGGTCAATTTGATTATCAATCAATATCGAAAGAATTTTTTCTTTTCCCATTCTTTCTTCTTTAATCTCAAATAGTTTCAAACCATGCTTTTCCAACACTTTAAGAACTTTTTCTTTAATTGAAGATAAATCCATATTCATCACTCTCCAAAAAAT
>CAZIZJ010000016.1:0-4656 GCA_964543675.1 uncultured Acholeplasma sp.
GAAGCTGTCGGTGTTGTTGCAGCCCAGTCTATTGGTGAACCAGGTACTCAGTTAACGATGAGAACCTTCCATACCGGTGGGGTCGCAGCAGGTGCCGATATTACCCAAGGTCTACCGCGTATTCAAGAATTGTTTGAAGCACGTAATCCAAAAGGTAAAGCACTGATCTCCGAGGTTCGTGGTAAAGTCAAGGAAATTACTAGAAAAGGTGGTTCATCGATTGTTACCATCTTGGACGAACACGAAAAAGAATACAAGTATACATTAGATCCAAATGTTGAAGCTTTAGTTAAAAAAGGTCAAGCTGTCAAAGCTGGACAAAAACTATCTTCAGGATCAATTAATCCAAAAGAATTGCTGCGTGTATCTGATGTAGAAACTGCATCAAAATATATTTTAGAAGAAGTTCAAAAAGTATATCGTGCACAAGGCGTTGAAATTTCTGACAAGCACGTTGAGGTCATTATCAGACAAATGCTTAGAAGAATCGTTATTGTTCTAGAAGGTGACACAGAGTTGCTGCCTGGGACAGAAGTATCAATTGCTGACTTCAAACGTGCCAATAAAACAGCAATGATTGATAAGAAGCGCTTAGCGGTTGGACGTCCAATCCTACTGGGTATTACAAGAGCTTCACTGCGTTCAGATTCATTCTTGTCTGCTGCATCATTCCAAGAAACAACAAGAATCTTGACTGATGCTGCAATCAAAGGCAAACGTGATGAATTGCACGGATTAAAGGAAAATGTCATTATCGGCGGACTCATTCCGGCAGGAACAGGTATCCTGCAGGAAAAATACTTCCACTATGACAAGCCTGATCAGTATGTTGAAGAATACGACGATTTAGACTAAAAGACAAAGCTAAGGATCAATCGAAAGATTGGTCTTTTTCTTTATAGAATTGACCAAATAATTTAAGTGATTATGCTATCATAGAATCAAAGGAGATTAACCTATGACAAAAGGCAAAATTGGCTTTATTTTATTAATTTCATCACCAATCATCATGCTGCTTTGGCGTTTGACAACGATGTTGATACCACCAAGCTTCATCAATGAACAATGGTTTCATTTTGGATTAAGATACTTTACAACAATAATGACAATCGCGGGGATGATTCTCATTATGATTCAGCATCGAACCAATACATTCTTGGTGGTTACAACCATTATCGCTATCGGTTCAATACCAATCAATGTCATGATTACTGTCATTCAGTGGATGTCAACCTATGGATTGTCATTAGCACGCGAAATGGCTATTCTATCATCAATTGGATTTTTGCCGAACATTCTTCTCATCTATTTATTTTCGTTTTATAAAAGATTATCTGATGTGGGTAAGATATTAACGATTATCTATGTCATTATGTCCGTCATATATCAATGGATGTACCATTTGTTTTCACTATTTCTATCAACAGAAGAGACAATACAATTCATCATAAATATTTCTCCATTATTAAGTATTTTATTGAGTGTCATGCTGATTGTTGTCCTAGCACTTAATTTAGAACAGGAATTTAAGCAAAATGTTAAGGATTCACCAGTTTTATCATGAAAAACACATAAAAAATTGGATTTTTGAGTATTTTCTTAAAAAAAACATTTAAAAGTAGTATAATATTTTGTGGTTAACCGAAAATTGTCGGGTTTTAAGTTCTTGGGGAGATAGAATTTAGGCCTGAATACCAAACAAAAAAGGCGTGAATAGGGATTCGCGCCTTTTCTTTTTTTCTCGTGATTTATGTAGTATAATGAGAGTGGATAAAGCAGATGAAAGGAGCTGTCAATGTTTCAATATGAAGAAGGTAGATTTTATCTTAACAACGAAGAAAGACAGAAAGTAGCAGAGGTAACATTTAAACTGTTAAATGAAAATGTATATGTCTTAGACAGTACATGGGTTGATCCGTCACTGCGTGGCAGAGGGATTGCAGCACAATTGGTTGAAGCAGTTGTCAACAAGGCAAAAACTGAAGGTAAAATGATCATACCGCTTTGTTCATATGCTAGAGTGCTCTTTGAAAGAAATAAGGCATATCAAGAAATTTGGTATAAAGATTGAACATACTAAGTATCGAACAAAAGGAGCCTCGCTCCTTTTGTTTTCGAATGATACGAATTCTATCCGCTAGTTTAAAATTCAAATACTGAATAAAATCTTCCGGACTGTTCTCAATTAAATCATCATATGGCAAGATTAAAATAGCAATTAAACATAAAAAAATAAAACAAAATATTGACATTCAAGCATCAAAAATATATAATAAGAAAGGTGTGAAAAATAAATCACATTCAACGTTTAATTAATGGCTTCATAAAGCCAAAATACAAAAAATGAAACACTTGGTAATGTGTTTTAGGAAAGGAAGAAAAAAATGCCTACCATATCACAATTAGTTACAACACCTCGTACGGATAAGAAGTATAAGAGTAAATCACCAGCCTTACAATACGGTTTCAATACCCTTAAAAAAGCTGAATCAAATTATGCATCTCCTCAAAAGCGTGGTGTATGTACGCGTGTTACAACCATGACACCTAAGAAACCTAACTCAGCACTTCGTAAGTATGCCCGTGTTAGATTATCAAATGGTACTGAAGTAACCGCATATATCCCAGGCGTCGGACACTCATTACAAGAGCACTCAGTGGTACTTGTACGTGGTGGACGTGTGAAAGACTTACCCGGTGTAAGATATCATATCGTCCGTGGAACCCTTGACGCGACTGGCGTTGCAAACCGCAAGCAGGGTAGATCCAAATACGGTGCTAAACGTCCAAAAGCTGTTAAAGCCAAGAAGTAATTATTAGTTATTAAAAAATAAAAGAAAAATCGAAAGGAAGAAGGTGAACAATATGCCACGTAAAGGACACATTGTTAAACGTGATGTATTACCAGATCCAATTTATAATTCCAAATTGATTACAAGAATTGTGAATACAATTATGGAAGATGGTAAAAAAGGAACTGCACAAAGCATTTTATACGGCGCACTGAATCGCATTAAAGATCAGACAGGTCGTGAACCTATTGATGTTTTCAACGAAGCTTTAAATAATATTTCACCAATCTTAGAAGTAAGAGCCCGTCGTATCGGTGGTCAGAACTATCAAGTACCCGTTGAAGTTAGACCAGAGAGAAGACAAGCACTTGCATTAAGATGGTTAGTACAATATGCAAAGAATCGTCATGAAAAGACAATGGAAGAAAAATTAGCAAAAGAAATTATGGATGCTTCACAGGGGCAAGGCGCTGCTGTTAAGAAGCGTGAAGAAACACACAGAATGGCTGAGGCGAATAAAGCATTCGCTCACTATCGCTGGTAATAAGGAGAATACACTATGCCACGTCAATATTCATTAGAAAAGACACGTAATATTGGTATCATGGCTCACATTGATGCTGGTAAAACGACAACTACAGAACGTATTCTATACCATACAGGAAAAATCCATAAGATTGGTGAAACACATGATGGTGCTTCTCAAATGGACTGGATGGAACAAGAACAGGAACGTGGGATTACAATTACTTCAGCAGCAACAACTGCTGTATGGAGAGAACACCGTGTTAATATCATCGATACGCCAGGTCACGTCGACTTTACCGTTGAAGTGTCTAGATCATTACGTGTATTAGATGGTGCTGTAACTGTTATTGATGCTCAAGCTGGGGTCGAACCACAAACAGAAACGGTTTGGCGACAAGCAACTGAGTATAAAGTTCCAAGAATCGTATATGTAAACAAAATGGATAAAATTGGTGCAGACTTTAAGAATGCCATCAAGACTATCCATAACCGATTAGGTGTGAAGGCAAGTGCCATTCAATTACCGATTGGTACTGAAGTGGACTTCACTGGAATCATTGATTTAGTTGAGTTGACTGCAGAAACTTATACAGGCGATCCAGACGAAACATCGAAACCAATTGATATTCCTGCCTACATGTTAGCAGATGCAAAAAAATTAAGAAACGAGCTTATTGAAGCAGTTGCTGAATTCGATGACGAATTGATGATGACTTATTTAGAAGGTGAAGAAGTTTCAGTTGAAGTTTTAAAAAGAGCAATCCGTAAGGGCGTGCTTTCAGTACATTTCTTCCCAGTTGTTTGTGGATCATCATTCAAAAACAAAGGCGTTAAGAAAATGCTTGATGCCGTCATTGATTATTTACCTTCACCGTTAGACGTTGAAGCAATCGTTGGACATGACTCAGACGGTAACGAAGTCTTAAGACATGCTGATGATAGTGAACCGTTTACGGCGCTGGCATTTAAGGTCATGACTGACCCATATGTTGGAAAACTGACATTCTTTAGAGTGTATTCAGGAAAAATAACATCAGGTTCATACGTTAAGAATACTTCAAAAGATGAAAGAGAAAGATTTGGTCGTATCTTGCAGATGCATGCCAATAATCGTCAAGAAATCACTGAAGTATATGCTGGTGATATTGCAGCTGCTGTTGGTTTGAAACTAACAACGACCGGTAATACGCTAGCGCTTGAAAATGATGACATCATCTTAGAATCAATGAATTTCCCAGAACCAGTTATCGAGGTTGCAGTTGAACCTAAAACTAAAAATGACCAAGATAAGATGGGTGCAGCATTAACGAAACTTGCTGAAGAAGATCCAACATTT
>CAZIZJ010000016.1:4666-15454 GCA_964543675.1 uncultured Acholeplasma sp.
CAACATTTAGAACCTATACCAATTCAGAAACAGGACAAACAATTATTGCAGGTATGGGTGAACTTCATTTAGACATTATTGTTGACCGTATGAGACGTGAGTTTAAAGTAGAGGCGAACGTTGCTGAACCTCAAGTATCTTATAGAGAAACAATTACGAATGCTGCAAAGATTGAATCAAAATTCGTTCGTCAATCAGGTGGACGTGGACAATATGGACACGTTGTCATTGATTTCGAACCGAACCCTGGTAAAGGCTTTGAGTTCGTTGATAAAATCGTTGGTGGTGTTATTCCAAGAGAATATATTCCATCAGTACAAAAAGGTTTAGAAGAAGCATTGCAATCTGGTGTCTTAGCAGGATTCCCGATTGTTGACTTAAAAGCAACCTTAGTCTTCGGGTCATATCATGAAGTCGACTCTTCTGAAATGGCATTTAAGATCGCTGCCTCAATCGCATTAAAAGACACCAAGACAAAAGCAGGGGCAGTCATTCTAGAACCGATTATGGACGTTGAAGTAGTTACGCCAAATGATTACGTCGGTAACGTTATTGGCGATATTACATCGCGCCGTGGTCGCCTAGAGAGTCAAGAGGGTCGTGGAAACGCGATTGCCATTCGTGCATTCGTTCCACTATCTGAAATGTTTGGTTATGCAACATCACTTCGTTCAAATACGCAAGGACGTGCAACATTCATGATGCAATTCGATCATTATGAGCGAGTTCCTAAGAGTATTCAAGAAGAAATCATTAAAAAACGTGGTTCAAACTAATCCACTTCACAAAAAATTAGTAATATGATAAAATAATCATTGATAGATTATTATTTTCAATAATAAATTATAGGAGGATTTTGCACTCATGGCAAAACAAAAGTTTAACAGAACAAAACCCCATGTTAACGTCGGAACTATCGGACACGTTGACCATGGTAAAACAACATTAACTGCTGCTATTACAAGCGTATTGGCTGGCAAAGGTTTAGCTGAAAAAAGAGGTTATGCTTCAATTGATGCTGCACCAGAAGAAAAAGAACGTGGTATCACAATCAATGCTGCGCACGTTGAATATGAAACTGCAAACAGACACTATGCACACGTTGACTGCCCAGGTCACGCCGACTATGTTAAAAACATGATTACCGGTGCTGCACAAATGGACGGCGCTATCTTAGTTGTTTCTGCTGCAGACGGCCCTATGCCACAAACGCGTGAACACATCTTGTTATCACGCCAAGTTGGTGTGCCAAAGCTCGTTGTATTCTTAAACAAGTCAGATCTTGTTGACGATGAAGAATTATTGGATTTAGTTGAAATGGAAGTTAGAGAATTACTTTCATACTACGATTTCCCAGGTGATGACATTCCTGTTATCCGTGGTTCAGCATTAGGTGCTTTAGACGGCAAACCAGAATGGACTGCAAAAGTTGAAGAATTAATGGATGCTGTTGACTCATACATCGACACGCCAGTTCGTGCAACTGACAAACCATTCATGATGCCAGTTGAAGACGTGTTTACAATTACAGGTCGTGGTACAGTTGCTACTGGTCGTGTTGACCGTGGTGTTGTAAAAGTTGGTGACCCAGTTGAAATCATTGGTATCAGAGACACTAAAACAACCACTGTTACAGGTGTTGAAATGTTCAAGAAGTTGTTGGATCAAGCAGAAGCTGGAGACAACGTTGGTACATTGCTACGTGGTGTTGACAGAAACGATATTGAACGTGGACAAGTCATTGCAAAACCAGGTTCAGTCAAACCGCACCACAAATTCACTGCACAAATCTATGTGCTTTCAAAAGAAGAAGGTGGACGTCATACAGCGTTCTTCTCAAACTACCGTCCGCAATTCTATTTCAGAACAACCGACATCACTGGTATCATTACCTTACATGAAGGTACTGAAATGATTATGCCAGGCGATAACGCTGAAGTTACCGTTGAATTGATTCACCCAATCGCGATTGAAGAAGGAACTAAGTTCTCAATTCGCGAAGGCGGAAGAACAGTTGCATCTGGTTCAGTTGTTAAAGTTGTTGAATAATTAACAAAATAAATGAGGGACTTCTAGCGAAGTCTCTTTTTTGTATGTGGCATGTTGATTTGTGAATCAATTGAGTTATAACTTTACTGGAATTAGCGTTTCAAAAATGATATGATTATGGTCATGTGTGAAACTGAATGGGTCGTCAATGTACCATTTTCCATAGGGGGACTATGAAGTGTTTATAATGAAAAATCTACATGTTGTTTTAGTGATTGTTTTGTATGTCATGTTTTTAATCGGAGTTATGTTGGCTATGCAGTTTCATCCGAATGGAACATCGGACTTAATTTTCTATTCGTTTCTTGCTGTTCACTTCATCATGTTATTCCTCATAACGGCTTCTATCATCATGGCTATTCTATATTTAGTGGTGGAGCGATCAATAAAAAATGTTATTGTATTGTTGGTATCAGGTGTATCTGTTTCATGGATACTTGTTCCTGTATATGCGATTGGTACAATCATGTCAAATTTCTAATAAGGTTCAAGTGCTAACAATGTGATTAAGTGATTAACAAAAACAAATGAGGGACTTCTTAAGGAAGTCTCTTTTTGTTTCGTGGTATAATTAGTTAGAAAATTAAAGGATAAAAGCGATGATCATTGATACCCATGCACATTTAAATATGCACCAATTCGACAAAGATTTAGATGCGGTGCTTGCTAATGCAAAAGCACATGGCGTTGGTAAAATGATTGTTATCGGCATGGATAAGTATCACAATCAACGCGCTTTATTTTTGGCAGAAAAGTATGATAATTTGTATGCAGCAATCGGGGTGCATCCGGTCGATGTTGACAAGTTAAGTGTTGATGACATCCTACCTTATTTAGAAAAAGATAAAGTAGTGGCTGTTGGTGAGACCGGTATTGATCTTTACTGGCATAAAGATAATTTAGAAAAACAGAAAGCATACTTCATCAAACAAATCGAACTGGCTATTCAGTATGATTTACCAATCATTATTCATACCAGAAATTCATTTGATGAAGCATATGATTGCGTAAAACCTTATAAAGGAAAACTAAGAGGCGTATTTCATTCGTTCTCCAGCGGATTAAAAGAAGCGAAAATGGTCATTGATTTAGGCTTATATATCGGTATTAGTGGTGTCATTACTTTTCCTAAAGCAGTAGAGCTTAAAGAAATTGTCAAAGAAGTGCCGCTTGAACATCTTTTATTAGAAACCGATGCACCGTTTTTAACGCCTGCACCGTATAGAGGACAACGAAACGAACCGGGTTATACGTTTTATGTCGCAAGAGAGGTTGCCAGCATTAAAGCAATCGATATTGAAACCGTTAAAAAAGTAACAACTGAAAATGCAAACAAACTATTTAGATTGGAGACACAGTTATGAAAAGATTATGGATAGGAATTATAATGGTTTTATTTTTGGTCACTTTGGCTGGCTGTCAAACAGTAAATGATTATGTTGACAGATTAAGACCAGTGGTTTTTGCCCCACAGGTGACTAGTGAAGAAGCTGAATTTATTGAAATGGTCAAAACCTTAAAAGGTGCAAGTGTTGCTATTACCAATACGATTGTTGATGGTCAAACATCTGAAACTAGAAGAGGTTCTGGCGTTGTCGTCAAACAAACTGATGGCGGTATTTTGTCAGACACTTATTTTGTCATTACAACGCAGTGGGTCGTAGAAGGGGCATTGAGCGTAACGGTTTATGTCAATTCAACAACTAGCGTCAGTGCGTTGGTATTAAATTCAACCTTAACTTATGAAACCGATGAAGACATTGCAGTCATCAGTTTTCAGACAACAGTTGAACTGCATGTTGTTGAATTAGCACCGCTTGAAGATATTAATGCTTTAGATACGAGACAGATCTTTTCAATTGGCACGCCGATTTCCACTGGTTACTTTAATTTCGTAACCAATCCCGCAGCGATTATGGGCATTCAAGGCAACATGTTGATTCATGGCACCAATTTAAACCTTGGGCAAATCGGTTCACCGCTTTACTTAAAGGAAACAGGACAATTGGTTGGTATTAATACATACTACTCAACAACAGCAGGTACACGTCCTGAGGTTTTAATCAATCAAGCGATATTTGTTAATCGCGTGATTGAACTGACAGCAGGTGTCTTATAATATATGAAAAAACTAATGAGTATTTTAATCCTTGGGTTATTACTCATTCTGACGGCCTGTCTACCAGGAAAAATTGATCATCCGGTTAGAAACAAGCCAACAGAATTAGAAACTCAAGCATTGATAAACAATTTAAGAAATAGTACGGTCGCACTGCTTGGTCACCACATGGAGTTTCAGGTGGGACTGGGTTCAGGCATGATTTTCATGAAAGAAGATAGTCCTAATGGAAGCTACTATTACTATGTCGTAACCAATAACCATGTCGTTCGAACGATGACGCATGTGGTGGTAAGAACCTGGTATGACAGAGACGAGTTAGGTGATATCTATGCTTCTCCAGGTGAAGTTACGATTGATGAAGAAGATATTGCAGTCGTCAGATTTGAAAGTGATTTCGATTATCCGGTTGTAGACATCATTCCTTTCACGGCAGAAGAGGATACATTTGTTCAATTAAGCATTGGTCAAACTGTCTTTGGTATTGGTACGCCAATTAATCCGGTAAACCATAATTTAGTCAGTAACTTCGGTATCATTGCTGATTTAAGTTCGAATTTTGTCGGACATACAGCCAACATTAATCCAGGTAATTCGGGTGGACCGCTATTTGCATATGACGGCACATTTGTTGGCATTAACACGCAACGTATCGAATATGTTGCCGGTCAGACGATTTATTTATTATCGGAGTCAATTGATGTTAATCAAACAGCCAAAATGATTAAACAAAGACTAGCCGAGGTTACACCAAGACTAGGTATTTATATTGATGAGTATAGTGTTTTTATTGGTACCAATTATGAAGAAAAATATGGTGATAGAGCAGAAGGTTTTGACCCATTTGATTACGTGCCAGCAAATGCCAGCGGCGTGGTTGTCATTGATATTAATTCGACTAGACCGTCCTTTGGTGTCTTTCAAAGATATGACTTAATTATCGCCGTAAATGGCATTACAGTGACATCAATTGCAGCGTTAGGTGATGTCATCACGCCAGTAACTGCCAATACAACCTATTACTTTACAGTTACCAGATATAACTGGGACCTACAGATCTTTGAAACACTTGATTTGGAAGTGCATGTTCCATGATTGATGTCTTAAAAACACTCATAGAAAGACATGAGAGGGTATCGTTTGCCGAATCAATGACAGGTGGTGCACTTGTTTCAAGATTAGTGGAACATAGAGATGCATCTAAAGTGTTAAAAGAAAGTTATGTTTTATATGCAGATGATACGAAAAGTAAAAGATTAAACATTCCCGAAAGTTTGATTGAAACCTTTGGTGTGGTCTCTAAAGAAATTGCTGAAAAGATGGCTCTACAATTAAAAGAATTAACTGGCTCTGATTTATGTGTTGCCGTTACCGGCTATGCAGAAGGACAAATGGTCAATCATGCATATGTCGGTATCAGTTATAAGGATGAAATCAAGAGTTATCATATGGTATTCAACCAATCGAAAACACGGCTTCAGAATATCAAAAAATGTGTTAAGGAAACAATCAAACTAATTGAAAAAACACTAGGAATTTAGGTTGTTTTTCATAACACTTCGTGTTATAATACTATGGCATATAGAATATGCTAATATCCTTGTCAGAAATGACCGGAGTCCAAAAGGAGGTTCAAACAGTATGAAGAAGTACGAACTTATGTACATCGCTACGCCTACACTTGATCCCGAATCCTTAAAAAGTCTCGTTGCAGACTTAAACAATGTAATTACCAACAATGGTGGTACAATACTTGAATTAAAGGAAATCGGATTAAAAGATTTGTCGTATGAAATTGATAAGCATAAAAAAGGCTACTATGTATGGTTGTTAGTTGAAACTACACCAGCTGGTATTGCTGAATATAAGCGTGTTATTGCCATTACTGAAAGTGTGATTCGTCACATTGAAGTAAAAGAAGGAGAGTAAATATGATTAACAGAGTAGTTCTTGTCGGAAGAATTACAAAAGAAGTAGATTTAAGAGCAACCACGAATGCTTCGGTGGTGCAGTTTACTTTGGCTGTGAATCGCAATTATACTTCTCAATCCGGTGAAAAGCAAGCAGATTTCATTCAATGCGTTGCATGGAGAAATCAGGCCGAATTTATGAAAAAATTCGTTAAAAAAGGTGCATTATTAGGCATCGAAGGTCGTATTCAGACAAGAAATTATGAAGATAGCACCGGAACTACTAAATATGTTACTGAGGTTCAAGTAGACTCAGTACAGTTATTAGAACCTAAAGGTGATAGCTCAGCAAGCGGTGAGTACGAAGACAAAACAAGTCGTGAAGAACAACAAGATGAGTTCTATGAAACATCTAAAAAGTTGGTTGCTGATGACGACTTACCATTCTAGAAAGGATTAAATTATGCAAGACAGACCAAAACGCGGTGGATTTAGAAAGCGTAAAAAAGTATGCTACTTCACGACCAATAAATTTACATATATCGATTTCAAAGATATCGATTTATTGAAAAAATTTATTACGGAGCGTGGCAAAATCTTACCAAGACGTGTAACGGGTACTTCTGCTAAGTGGCAACGTCCACTTGCTCAAGCAATCAAAAGAGCACGTCATATGGCATTGTTACCATTTGTTAAAGAGTAATGATTATCCCCAGATTATGGGGATAATTTTTTTCTATCATATAGTAAATATATGATATAATTTTCATAAGTGGGGTAAACAATTTGAGAAGATTCATTATATTAGCCATTTCAATCGCTTTATTGATTGGTTCCTATGTATTTTTATCATTACTAATTTTCACGACATCATTAGATGGGTTTGAAAATGCTGCAAGTATTACCATTGGTGCAGCTATTTTTTCAACGATTTTAGTGTTTGTATCAACCCTATATGTTAATGCAAGAAACTATAAAGAGCAAATTAGAAACTTACAGAATAGACTTGCAAGATGGAGTAAGCTTTCCCCTAGAGTCAACCAAATTGGCGATGATGCATTTCATGCACTGCCAATCGGCATTATTGTTTTAGATGAAGCGTTATCTGAAATTAAATGGGTTAATAACTATGCGAAGATTATTTTTGACAATAAATTGGTTGATCGTCTATTAAAGGATATTTCACCAAGTCTAGCTGATTATGTCGTCTCAAGCGATAAGAATCCAGCAACAATTGCCGTAGGAGATGAAAGATACGAAGTCATCTATAAGAGTGAGTATCAAGTCATTTATTTGTTTAATGTGACGCAAAGAGAAGACATTAAAACGGATTTCATCAAGAATTTACCGGCAATCGGTATTATTAACTTAGATAACTTTGAAGAAAATATTGCCAACTTTGATATTTCTGAACAGTCATCAATTAAAGGCGAATACTTATCAACCATCGCTGACTGGGTCGAAGAATACAAGGGTTATTTGAAACCTTATGGCGATAACCGACTGGTAATGCTTGTTAAACGTAAAAGATTAGAAGAAATGATGTCAAATAAATTTGATATTCTACAACGTATCAGGGATATTTCATTAAAAAATCAAATTAGAGTTACCGTTTCAATCGGGATGGCATCTTGGGATTTAGAGTATGACGAGCTATCCGATTATGCACAAAATGCCATTGAACTTGCTGAAAAGCGTGGTGGTGATCAGGCAGTTGTTAACATTCAGAACCAAAAGATTGCATACTTTGGTGCCAAACAAGAATCAACTGCTAAAACATCGAGAGTCAATGTTAGTCAATCTGCGGTTGCTATTCGTGATTTGTTTGATAAAGCAGACTCGGTATTCATCATGGGACATAATCAAACCGATTTGGATTCATTAGGCTCAATGATTGCTGCGCTTAAGATGGCACTGACCTCACCTGATGCAGCCACCTACCTGATTATTGATGAAGATAAGCTGGATCCATCAGCACATCATGTCTATCAGGTACTAAAACAAAATGAGCATCCAACATTAAAGTATGTTTTAACAACAAAAGAAGCGCTTGAAAAAACGACTGAAGATACATTGCTTCTGGTTTTAGATACGCAGAATCCACAAATTGTGCATTCTCCTGAATTACTTACTGCTAATTTGAAAATTGCAGTCATTGACCATCATCGCGGCAATGAAACCTCAATTCAAGGGAAATTTTCATTTGTTGATCCATCAGCCTCCTCTACCATCGAATTGATTATGGAGTTAATCAACTTCTTCAACAGAGAAGTGCAGATTGACCCATTGGAAGCAACCATCATGTATGGCGGACTGATTGTTGATACCAATATGTTCACATATCGTACCTCAGCCAGAACATTTGATGTTGCATCCAAATTAAAGGATTATGGTGCAGATACGGTCATGGTAAAAACATGGCTAAGAAATGATTTGGGTCGTACCGTTGAATTGAACAACTTGCTTTCTGGCGTTGAAATATATTTGGATCGATTTGCAATCGTCAAGTCAGATAAGGTTTTTCAAGACAGAGCATTTATTGCACAGGTTTCTCAGGCGCTTTTAGATATTAAAGATATTGACGCAGCTTTTACCATTGTAAAAATCAATCAAGATCAAGTCGGTATTTCAGCCAGAAGCTTCGGTGCAGTCAATGTGCAGGTAATTATGGAAGAAATGGGCGGCGGTGGGCACTTGAATAGTGCTGCTACGCAAATTAGAGATGTAAAGGTCAGTGATGCTTATCAACAGTTGAAGCATATACTTGAATTAGAATACGGAGGAAACAACGAGCCAATGAAAGTCATATTATTAGAAGATGTTAAAGGAAAAGGCAAAAAGGATGGCATCATTGAGGTTGCCGGTGGTTATGCGAATTATTTGATTTCTGCAAAACTGGCATTACCAGCAACCAATGAAAATCTTAAGAAATTGGCAGATGCCAAAGAAGCTTTACGTCAACAAGAAATTAAATACTTGAACTTAATGAAGAAAATCGCTTCAGAAATTGAAGGAAAAAGCATTACACTGCCTATTCAGGTTGGGGCAGACGGCAAACGCTTTGGCTCAATTACGACCAAACAAATTGTTGAAGAATTTGAAAAGAAACATGGTGTCATCATCGATAAGAAGAAAGTTGAATTAGCATCTGATATTACATCTGCTGGCATTTATCCAGTGGTTGTTGCATTAGATAAAGGTGTTAAGGCGAATTTTGAAGTTAACATTATTGAAAAGAGGGATTAATCATGGCTAGCAAGTTACCAAACTCAATTGATGCTGAAAGATCGGTACTAGGGGCGATCTTTTTGGATACAAAAACTGCACCAGCTATTTTTGATGCGATTAGAGAAGAAGACTTCTTTGATGCAAATCATATCATGATTTATCAAGCGATGAAAGATTTGCATCAAACAAGAAAAGATATTGATTATGCATCAGTTTCAAGCGTACTTCAGCATAAAGGTCAATTAGAGACAATCGGCGGTTTGAATTATTTGCTTGAGTTGTCAAACTATACGGTATCCTTGGAGCACTTGGATACATATGTTGAGATCGTCAGAGATTTTTCACTCAAAAGAGATATCATTAAAGTCACGCAAGGACTGGCAACGGATGGTCTAACCTCAGAAATTGAGTCCGCACCTTATTTAGATAAAGTAGAGGAACAAATACTAGCACTTTCTCAAAGAAGAAAAGTCGGTGCGTTTAAACCGGTACCTGAAATTGTTAAAGAAGTTAGAGATAAAATACATTTTCTGCAGCATCATAAAGGCGGTATTACTGGGTTAACAACCGGATTTACAACGCTTGATTCTTTCATGAATGGCTTGCAGCCAGAAGAATTGATTATTCTTGCAGCACGTCCTTCAATGGGTAAATCAGCACTGGCGATGAATATCGCGTTAAACGCAGCGATGTATAATAAAGAAGGAAAAGCTGGGGTTGCTATTTTTTCACTTGAAATGAGCAATGAACAATTAGTTACTAGAATGATTTCTAGTTTAAGCAATATTGAAAACTCAAAATTAAGAACCGGTTATTTGACGCCACAGGAAATGAAGCAGTTAGAATTGTATACGGAAAAGATTAATTCACATAACCTTTTCTTTGATGATTCAGCATCATCAAACATTTCAGACATTCGTGCGAAATGTCGAAAGCTAGCTCAAGAAAAGAAACTTGACCTAGTCGTTATTGACTACCTTCAATTGATTCATGCTGACAGTGGCAAAAATGCCAACCGTCAAGAAGAAGTATCTAAGATTTCAAGAGCCTTAAAACAAATGGCTAAAGAATTAAAAGTACCAGTTATTGCCTTATCGCAACTTTCAAGAGATGCTGAAAAAGATCCTGATAAAACACCACGTTTATCACATCTTCGTGAATCAGGATCAATTGAACAAGATGCCGATATTGTCATGTTCATTTATAGAAAAGAATATTACGATAAAGACAAAGAACCTACGGGAGATGCCGAAATCATTGTTGATAAAAACCGTCAAGGACGTACCGGAACGATTAAATTTATCTTTTCTGCACAGCACTCAAGATTTGCAGAGCGTTCAAACTTAGAAGATTCAGCGAACTAAATAAAACAAGTTGTAGCCCCAAGTAAGTTGCCTGGGGTTTTTTCTAGGTGAAAAATTATACTAATATATACAAAATAAAATAAATATAGTATAATTAGACACAGGTGGTGATATGATG
>CAZIZJ010000017.1:0-2241 GCA_964543675.1 uncultured Acholeplasma sp.
AATTTGAACTTGATAATATGGGTGCCCGTAATGACATTATCCATGAATGGATAGTAGTAAAATGCGCCAGCTGTATAAATTGCATCATTGGTCACATACATTACTGATGCAACACCAACGACTGCTTGTGCATTATAATGCTTCTCTTCAATGTTAACAGCTGTAACCACCATCATCTGATATGCCGGAACATTGTCGAAAATAAAAATGTTTTCATAATCCACATAGGATGTTTGAGTCGTATTATTTTTAGTTTCTTCAAATCTTGGTCTTAAATCATCTTCTTTAACTTGTGTGTATGAAATCATGTAAAACATATGACCAATGAGTCTATGTTCCTGAATATTACCTTCAGTTACTAATTCATATTCGAGGGTTAATGCTTCCCTATCATATACTCTGACACTACCCGTATACTGATAGTAATACCAGTAATATGGCATGATTAAAGCATCCAATCCAATATCATAATACATTTCAACTTGTTCATATGTATAACCCACAACAACAATATAGTCCTCGGTTAAATAAAATGAATCAATAACGAAATCTTCAAACTCAAGTGGGTCTTTTGCTAAAAGCGTACCGTCGCTCTCAACATCAAAACGGTAAATCTTGTTTTTATGATAGCTTGGCGTATAAAGTATTTCATAGCCATCGGTTTTAACAATGTCAGCCTCGTCAACCCCTTCTACCTGAAGATTGGTACCAACCACATCAGGTGGGTTTTCACCAGCATCTCCTGGCTCGGCTGAAGCATCTTCTATTGCCATTCCTGGGAAAATATCCGAATAGTGAAAGCCATTGCCTTCATTGAGTTTTTGTCTTAATTTTAGATAGCTGCCCGCCTTGCTGGCAGCAACCAGTTCTTTCTGTTTGCCGGTTTCAACATCAATGATAAACTCCGGCAACGAGAAAACCTCGGTCGCAATAACAACCATCATAATAAGTGATGTTGTCACCACCATCATCGCTTTTCTTAAATTAGCCAGCCTTAATGGTTTGACTGGGTGTGTAATATGATGATGTTGCTGGAATTTCTTCAACCGGTAATTCCAGATGGTATCCATCGTCATTTTAATGAGCAAATAACCGATGGCAAGTCCTAATACGGATAATACAACGATTCCTAAGCTTGTCATTTCTTTCCTCCAATGCCTAAGGCTTCTTTAAAGGATTTAACGAAACTTCGCATGACTTCTAATTTAATGCCACCAACTAACTCTAATTCTAACTTGGCATTCAACTTCGACCGAATAAAGATCACTTTACTTAAATTTACTAAATAGGATTTACCGATTCTAATCAAATGAAAAGGCTGCAGTAATGCTTCTAACTGATACAGTGGCTGTTTAACGAATACATCGCCTCTGTGGTGTGTGTGCACAACGATTTCACTACCATAAGATTCAATGTAAAGAATTTCGCCAATGAGTATTTTCGCCCAACCATTGTGTGTATCGAATAGAAATTCTTTCCTGTTGACGGTAATCTTTTTTAGTATTTTCTCTAAAGTTTCATAATTATTCTCATCCACGATAATCGCAATCTTACCATGCTGATTTTCATCTGCTATTTCAATTTGCCTTAACTGATCATCAGAAATCATGGTTAAATCTTCTTTATCAAGAATGATTTTAATCATGTAAAGTTCCCCCTTTGCTTTAGAGTTTAATATAGTTTACTTGTAATTTGTCATATAATTCCATAACTTGCAATAAATCTGCAATAAAATGCATGACTTACCTTATTGTAGCATGTTCAATTCTAAATTCTTGGCGTAATTATAAAAAGCACAGGCATCAACCTGTTAGCTTTTTCTTATAACAACGTCTGCGTTTATGATAGGTTGGATTAAAGTCTTTCCATTGTGCCTGGATTTTAGTGTTAAGTTCGAGTTCAGGTCCGGTTTCCGCATGGATGACGCCGTATTTGATTCCTTGTTTAATACCATCTTCCATGATCAGCGTTAAAACACCTTTACCTTGATGTTTCGGGTCAACTGCGATAAAGTAAAAATCGATGATGTTGAAGCGTTTTAAACTGTTAAATAGCCTTAGCCAGCCAAACGGAAACAGTCTACCTTTGTTTTTCTTGTTGGCAAGCGACAAACTAGGCATCATTAAACCAAAGCCAATCACCTCGTCTGTTTTATCGGTAACAAACCATAAAAACTCTAGTTTAGCTAAAGACTTAACTTGATTGATATAATATGCTTCAACCTTATCAGTTACTGGGAAA
>CAZIZJ010000017.1:2251-2527 GCA_964543675.1 uncultured Acholeplasma sp.
GCAAATGCCTTATTATATACATCAAAGGCTTTATAGATATATTTAGGCAGTTCTTTTAAGCTTTTGATTTTAACCAGTTTAAAACCGAAGCGCTCACGAACAATCCTTGCACCTTTGCTGATTCGTTCAGGCATTTGATTTGGCCAAGGAATCCGTGATTCAATCCAGTCAACATCTTTTGTAAAACCAATTTTTTCTAAATGTTCTTGATAGTATGGAGGATTCCATATCGTAATGAAGGAGCCTAAATATTCAAACCCTTCAACCAAAAGCCCC
>CAZIZJ010000017.1:2537-15432 GCA_964543675.1 uncultured Acholeplasma sp.
TGGTTCATCCCTTTTTGTTTACCCCAGGCAGTAATCGTTTCAATCAATAGTTTGGTTACCTCGATGTCGTCAATCATGTCCAGTCTAGTAAATCTCACAATTTTAGTGCGAAATGCTTCATTGTATTTATGATTGATGATCCCAGCAATTCTGCCAACGACTTTTTTTTCATCATAGGCAATGAAACGAATGCTCTCGCAGTATTCGTGCGCTGGATTTTTGATTTTGTCAAAAACATTGAGTTCATCCATTGTCAATGCAGGAACAAATGCTTCAATATGATTAAAGAGTTTAATTGGCAATTCAGTAAATGCTAGTGCTTCTTTTTTAGTTTCTACCTCTTTAACGATGTATTTCATATGTTAAACGTTCCGTCTTCGATTAACTGTCTTAAATGCCAACCGTGTCTAGTCGTATCATGTTCAATGCGGTAACTCCAAAAATAATAGCCAGTTGCGTAACTATAGGCATAAAGCTGCAAATCAGCCAGCAAATGTTCAAATCTTACCAAATCAAATCCTTCGTCTTTAACGAGTGTTTGATGTCTAATGCCTAAACTCCATTCGCCTATGAATACTTTGACAAACTTTTCTAAACTTTGAATCAAAGGAATTCTGACATCCATGACCACATCAATATGGGTTTTGACGTCACCATGAATCAGTTTTTCATCAAAACAATGATACAAATGCAGGTCAAACGCCACATTCGAAAACTTGTTTTCCTTAAAGAATGGTTCCCAACTTAAATCATGTGGTCTAAATGCATCATGGAAGACCACCATTTTATCAGTATGTTTTCTAATCTCCTTATAGGCGTCCTTATAAAACTTTTGAATTAAATCTAAATCAATGGTGTAATGTGGTTCATTTAACACTTGGATAGCAAAAACTGAATCAAAACTACCTAACGTCTTGGCAATAAAACCTAGTTTTTTGACAGTCAGTTTAATGTTTGCCGGATCTTTTGGCCAATCGATTACGCCTTCAATCCCACCATTGTCAAAGCCGTTTTGACATCCTGGTGCCGTATGCAAGTCAAGCATCACTGATAGTCCTGCTTTTTCTGCCCATTTTAATGCTCTTTTAATGTACTTAATCGAACTAAAGTATGGTGCATCACCTTTTAGCCACCAAGGAATTGGTAGTCTGACTGAATTAATCCCATGTTTCTTTAGAAAGACAAAGTCTTTATAGGTAATCCATGTGTTCCAGTGGTCTTCTAAAACTGTCTTGGCATTTGGATGTTTGGTAACAAAACCTGTTTCATCTTTTGAATCAATATCGTTAAAAAGCGATTGTCTCATCCATCGTTCCAAGACAAACCAACCACCTAAGTTTACGCCTTTAATCTTATCCATATTTATCACCTTATATTCGTTTTTCATTACTTTAATTTTACCATACAACGACTAAATAAAGATTTTTTTCAAAGAAAAAGGCTAGCCTGATAAATCTAGCCTGAATCCAAGTATTTCAAATGTTTTTGGTATTTACTACATGTATTTTGTCATTTTACCTGTAGTATTTAGAAATTATATCGTTTTTTTTCATGCAATTACAATATTGCAATCACGCTTTTTCCAATAACGCTTTAACGTAATTAGGTAAACCAAATGAACCAATATGAACTTCACTATTATAGTATTTTGTTTGAATGCCATTTTTTTCAGATAAAGCTTCTTTAAAGTCTTTGACTGGATGATACTTCTTGCTGGCAAACCCAAACAGCCAGTAACCTGATGGATAGGTCGGAATAAATGCTTGATAGACTTTTGAGATTTCAAACAAGGATTTAATCTTTTTATGTGCACGCATCATTTCTTGTCGTTCTTTATTGAAATATGGACTTTCGTGCTGATTGATTAAAATGCCATCGCTACTTAAGACACGGTAACAATTTTCATAAAATTCAAATGAAAATAAACCTTCGCCAGGACCAATCGGATCAGTTGAATCAACAATAATCAAATCATATGTTTTCTTTGAATTTTTAACAAAGGCTAATCCATCTTCAAAATAAAGCTTTACTCTAGGATCATCAAAACCTGTGGTCGTTACCTTAAAGTATTCCTGACAAACGCGAACAACCCGCTCATCAATTTCAACCATATCAATTGTTTGGATGTGTGGATATCTAGTCAGTTCTCTTACCGTACCGCCATCACCGCCACCGATGACTAAAACATCTTTGATCTTTGGATTGATTGAAAGTGGTGTATGCACCACCATTTCATGGTAAACAAACTCGTCTTTCTCGGTTGCCATCACGATGCCATCTAACGTGAAAAAACGTCCCAAATCGATGTTTTCATAGACATCAATTTGTTGAAACGGCGTAATTTCGCTATAAAGATGTTTTGATTCGATACTAAAATGAATTGAACCTGTCCATTTCTCAGTAAACCACATGGTATTCACCTATTTCATATTTGGGATATTCATCCCGTAGTAAATCTCAACCATTTCTTCTTTGACCAAGCTCTTGATATGTCCTTTTTGTATGTCAGTTAGCGTTTCTGATTCCTTATTGAATAAATAGTTATCTAAGACAAACTGGTTGAGCATCATTTTGGTGTGAAAAATATTTGAGCTGTTTAAATTTAAGTCCATTGCTGTATATTGATTCATGGTTTTTGAATCAATATATTCTTGAATAGAATTGATTTGATGATCCATGAAATGTTTGTTGCCATCGACATCACGGGTAAATCCACGGATACGGTAATCAATCGTGATGACATCGGAATCAAAACTCTTGATTAAATAATTAAGTGCCTTCAGTGGCGATACTTCGCCACAGGTTGATACATCAATATCAACACGGAATGTTGAAATATTTCTATCCGGATGACTTTCAGGATATGTATGGACGGTCACATGTGATTTATCCAAATGTGCCACAACCGATTCTTTTTCAGGCATGACGCCACGATTGTTTGATGCATCAATCGATTCTTCTGGAACAAATCCTTCAGAAATCAAAATGGTCACACTGGATCCTTGAGGTTCATAGTCCTGTTTGGCAATGTTTAAAACATGCGCACCAATCATATGGGTCACTTCTTTTAAAATGTTTGTTAAACGTTCACTATTATACTGTTCATCAATATAATCGGTATATGCCTTTTGTTCAGCTGAATTCTTGGTATAACAAATATCATAGATATTAAAGCTCAATGTTTTCGTTAAGTTATTGAAACCATATAATTTTAGTTTGCTCATCAAAGAACCTCCGTATTTTTATGCCGTATTCATTATATATAAAAAGGCATGAAAAAACAAATAAACCTTGTTGAAATACGATGTCAATCGAATTCTAATTGAGGTTTTAAATTGATAAGTCTCTTTTTTTAAACAAGTAAATTGTCAGCGCATATAGCAATCCACCGATGCTAAGTAAAATCACATTATACAAAATCGAAATTGATTCTAAATTAATTATATAGTCTGTATTGAATAAGGAAAACGGTGTTAAATATCTCGCCCATTGATAATCTACACCTAAATTGCCAATCATTTTCAATAAAAAGAATAATACCGGTATGAATACATTTAATCCAAATGCCAGTTTTCCATCAAATAGTGCTGATGCGAAAACAGTCATACCGCTAATAGCAACTAACAGCATTAAAAATGAGAAATTCATATAAAGCAAAATGAACCAATCAACATAATCAGGATTATTAATGAACCCAATAATACCCAAAACGAGAAACATGATGGAAACCATTGCGAATAAATAGGTACCAATGACTTTAATTTGCGTAAATAATATTTTACTTCTGGCATTTGGTGTTGCAATCAGGTATGCCATTGAACCTTTATCTAAGTATCTAAAAACAAGTCTATTCGTCAATAAAATCGTAAAAATCAAGCCAAACATAATGAACAGCATACCATATAAATATCCTGCAATAAATGATCCATAATTTGTTAGATTATCAACACTAAATCCGATAAACTCCATCATTTCAGGATACATTTGAGAAAATGCATCTAACCAGCCTGCAGCCTCCGGATCTGGTGTAAACATTGTGGCAACAATGCCACCGTACAGCAAAATCAATCCACTGAATATAACAAATAACATGAAGTTTGATTTCAATTCTTTTTTATATAAAGCGATACTCAACATTTTAAACACCATAATATTGCATGAAAACTTCTTCAAGATTCAAGACTTTTCTAGCAATATCCTTTATTTTATAATTTAACAACGCTTTTAATAAATCGTTGAACACTGTTTCAAGCTGATAGATGACAATTGTTGATGAAACATGCTCAACTGCATATTTTTTACTGAAATTCAGACAATCATCTTCGTTTTCAAACTCTATTTGATATGCTTTGACTCTTTGTTCTTTTAAGATCTGAATACTATTGTCTGCAACAATCTTGCCGTTTTTAATCATAATGACTCGATCGCATGTTTTTTCTACTTCTTCAAAAATATGTGATGATAAGAAAACTGTCGCACCCATTTTCTTATGTTCTAAAATAAGGTCAACAAGTTTTTGTTGCATCAATGGATCTAATCCTGAGGATGGTTCATCTAAAATCAAGATTTCTGGTTTCGTCATAAATGCAAGGACAATACCTAATTTTTGCTTCATCCCTTTGCTCATCTTTTTAATGGGTTGTTTTGGGTTCAAATCAAAAATTTCAAGTAAACGATTTGCATAAGATAAATCATCAAGTTTTTTCATTTTTGCAATCAAATTCATAAATTCATCACCATTTAAATCATCAATAAAATTGATTTCTCCTGGTAAGTATCCTACTTTTTCTTGAATCAAGACTTGATCTTTAAAACAATCAAGGCTATCAATATGCGCTGTGCCGGTATTGCTTCGAATAAATCCTAATAAATGTCTAATTGTTGTCGTTTTACCTGCACCATTTGGTCCAAGAAAACCGACAATTTTTCCTTTATGAATCTCAAATGAAACATCAAAGATTCCTTTTTGATTTCCGTAGTCTTTTGTTAAATTCTTAACCTCAATAATATGCATACATTATTCCCTTCTAAAATGTTTTTTCATTTCTTCAAACAACCTAAATAGATTTTTATTTAACTGATTATAAGATGTCTCTTCAGGATTAAGCAAATACAATTCAATATATCCAAATGAAATCATTGATACCCATGATAATAATTCATCTGGTGTAATATCATCATTTAAATGACTAAAATCAACTGATTTTAAAACGTATTGTGTATGTAGCTGATATTGTACAAAAACATCAAACTTTGTTGATTTTTTAATAACATCTGCATTTTCTTTAAAAGCTTTCATTACAAAATTCACAAGATACGGATATGTTTTCATCAAATGCATTTTTTGATATGTAATGAACGGTAAATAGTCAAAAATATCCATTTGATCGCTTTCTGGTCTGGCATTAATTTTACTTGTTATTTGATCAGTTGCGTATTCAAATAAGTAAACAAACAACTGCTCTTTGTTACCAAAATAGTGAAAAATCGCTCCTTTTGAAATGCCGGCAGTTTCAACAATTTCATCAATAGAACTTTGTCTAAAACCATACTTAGAAAAAACTTCTAAAGATGCATTGAGTATTTTATTTTTCTTATCTGTTTTTAGTTGTTCAAACTTTTCATATACACGCATGTTTTTATTATATACCGAAATTGACTGTTTTAGTCAATAAATACAACTGAATTAAAAAACTGAACCCACTTTTTATTGCGCGTTCAGCTTTATTATCTTAAATAGATATTTTTCATATAATTTAAGTCACATTGTTAGTTTTATTTGATTTAGTTTTTCAGCGATTTGTTGCCACTTTTCATTTTTTAAACCGAATTTCATTATAACACTTTTTTGTTGCTAAATTGTATTGAAATTAATACGGTTAAATATCGAAATGAAGTAGTACAGGGTAGTGATCTGATAAATATCTATTACCAGGTTTATCGGTAATGATTTGCTGTTTAATCGGTTTTATGTTTTGAAAGAATATATAATCAATTGGTTGTCCTACTGTTGTATCGGTAAAATCATGATAAGTAATATGGTTTGATTCAATAAGACAATCTAGTTTAGTACGTAAATAACTAATCGTATTTGAGTCTGGATGCTGATTAAAATCACCACTTAAGATGATGGCTGCATCAGAATACTTGTTTTTTAGTTCAGCAATCTTTTTGATAATTACTTTCGCCTGTTTTAAGCAGGTAGCATCTGCTAAATAATCTAAATGAGTATTTAAGAATATGAGCAGTTTTTCTTTGACTTTAAAAACGACATGAGTGCATATTCTAATAAATGCACTTTCTTCATATTTTGAAATGACATCAGGCGTATCACTTAACCAAAAAGTCTTGGTTTCTACCAATTCAAATTTTTCCGGATCATAAAAAATCGGCGTTGCCTCAACATCATCCCTGTAAACAATGACCGATTTCATGTGTGGCAATGCCTGAGTTAAAAACTGATATGTATTTTCTCTGACCTCTTGAAAACCAATTAAATCAAATGAGTGCATATTAAAAAAGGTTTGCAGCACTTCTCTTCGATTTAAAAATCTGTTTTCTAGGTCGTTTTCTGAATCTACTCTTAGATTAAAACTTAAACAAGTAAACAATGAATCACCTCATAGTAAATCTTAGTATGCTACTTTATGTTTGCCGGATCACGCAGGATTTTATACATTGGTCTGCCTTTAGCAAGCTCGTCAACCAATTTATCCATATATCTTAATTTTTTCATCAATGGATCTTCGATTTCTTCAATACGAACACCACAAATAACACCTTTGATGAGACCGACATTTTCATTCAATTTTGGTGCTTCATCAAAGAAAGTTCTAAAATTTACTTTGTTGTCGATTTGTTTTTTTAGTTCGCTTTGACTATAGCCAGTCAGCCAACGAATGACTTCATCAACTTCTTCCTGCGTTCTGTTTTTTCCGATTGCTTTTGTCAAATAGTGAGGATATACACTTGAAAACGCCATGTTAAATACTCTTTCATTGTTTTTAGTATTCATCTCTTGCTCCTTTGTTCTATTATTCTAATTTTATCACAGAGATTTCATATCCAAATATGAATATGCGCCAACGCATTTGTGGTTTGTGATAAAAATCCATCATTTATTCTCAATGTAAGATATTAATCACTTGAAGTGGATAGATTATACACAAAATTGACTGCGAACATAATGGTTATCCACATTTGTTCATGATCTTTTTCATATAAATCTATATATCTATAATGCTTATTACTCGATGGATCAAAATAAACCTCTAGTGCCAATTCAACATTGCATAGAATTGAAAAATTATAATTTTCCAGTTCTCCAAATGCAGTTATTGTTCCATGAAATTGACGCATTTCTATTTGGACATTTTTTTTGAAATCAAACAGTTTAAACAGTGACTTAACGCTACCAAAATGCTTGCCATGTTGGTGTATATGGATTTCTTTGCTAAAATAACGAATTCCTGTAGAAAATTCATATAACTTTTGCTTATTCTTTCCAAACATAAACACTTTTGTCATATTAAAACCAATCGAGTATTCATCGTTTCCATTTATTTGATATACTTTTGGTTGTTCTCTGTGTCGTCTGTTTTTTTCAAAGGGAATGTAAAACTTTTTATATGCAGTTTTGTTCAAATCAACTGTATGAATGTCCATCTCTAAAGTAAATCCCACTTTTCAAGATTTAGCCTATACAAGTTAGCCTTTTTATATTCTTTGACAACTAATATCTGTAGTTCAACCAATGCATTCAGTAATTTCAAATAGTATTGCTTACTAAAATCGTCATGCGAAAAATCTTTATAATCTTTCCAGTCAAAATAGCCATCCCCAATAACAGGAATTGCCAGTACATATTTTAAAGCAATTTCACTTGATCTACTTAATACGGTTCCCATTCCTTTTAACTTGTTTAAAATAGTATAAAAATTAATATACAATTTTGAATACTTTAATATGATGTTTCCCATGTATTCTAGAAAATAAGTGATATCATTTCCTGCATTTCTTGAGTTCATAATGGCGTTATAATAGCCCTTCTTATGAATTTTATTATTTATGGCTTCACTAACCAATAGCAAACTCAAAGATGGCGCATGTTTTAAGTTATACCAAAAGGACAGAACTCTTGCCATTCTGCCATTATAATCAAAGTAAGGATGTAAGAAAACCAAATAAAAATGAATAATATGTGATGCGATTAGATGTTCTTCATAAGTTTTCTTAGTATTAATATAATCAGTTAGCTTACTCATTAAATCAGGTAATGATTTCCAATCAACCCCTTGATCAACTACTGCATTTGCTCCATCAACAATATTTACCTCGTCATGACGATAATAATTGTCTGGTAATAGTTTCTCATTTTCTTTTAGACACTTTCTAGACAATATGTTATAAAGTTTATATATATTTTCTTCTGTAATATCGTTATTTTTAACGAACTCATAACCTAGCAACATATTCTTAACAATAATGTCATTAAGATCTTTTATATCGTCATATTCAACCTTGTTTAATTGTTCAATTTTTGCTCTTGTGCTTCTTACACCCTCTATTGCTAAACTTGATTCTATTTCAGAAAATACAAAACCATTCAATACTTCAGAATCTCTAAAATCAGAAAATTCGCTCATTACTGAATTTCTAATCAAGTCTTGACTACCCAAAAAGTTCATAGTGATTTTTGTATTATTAAAATATAGCAATTGATTTCCTAAAGCATCTTTTAGTATTAATTTCAGAAATTCGCTATCATGTAGCTTTTCTTGGCGAATTTCAATTAAGTCTTTGTGCGTCAGCCCGTATTTGTAAACCAATTCTGATTCTACTGGATAATGATTAAGTTCACTACATATTTTTCTAAATGTTTGATAACTAGTCATATTCACTCACCTCAATGATAGTTTACAATAATGTTTACAATAAGTCAATAATTTAGTTTACAATATTGTTTACAATACGTGTGAACTGATACCAAAAAGTTGTACTTTGTTATAATACAAGTATATGCAGGAGGTATCAGATGAATGATAAAAAGAAAAAGAATAGATTATGGAGTGGAGCATTCAATAGAGAATATACTTTTTTGGTTCTTGTGCATATTGATGAATCCATTGTTTGATTCGATCTTTGTGCATATATCCCTCACCATCGCCATTATAGTCTATTTCTATTATACTTGATTTAATCCTATATTTAAGGATATTTAGATTGTAGGTAAGATTTATGTGATAATTTCCCAAATTTAAAAAAAGCACAATATCTTTGTCAAATACTGTGCTTTAACCTATATTTAATTGCTTTCTATTTCCCAACCTGCAAATAAGAATATTCTTTGATAAGGATTTTGATCGTAAGGTGTTTCACCACTAAACTCATACCATCCTTTGAAAATATATCCTTCTTTTGGTTCAGGGGTTAATAACATAAATTCTTCACCAAGATTATATGATTCCATCGTTAGATTCATCCCAAATGGCTTATGATATTCATCACCATTTAAAGTGATAATCGTTTGATCGCTTAATCTAAATCCATATTCCCAACCAAAGCTAATCAGTTCAACAACTTCAAGTTCACCAATTTCTAGTGGTAGTGCTGTAAAACTAATTTGTTTAGTATTAATATTTAATGTACCCAATCTACCTTCATTGGTGATGAAGTTCGATTGGAGATAGAATCCAACAATTGTTTCACCTGGATTAAATCCAGTCAATGTAACCTCAGTTACTGTCGTATCATATGTGAATAAACGTCCCTCTGATGTTACAAAAGCACTCATATTCCAGTTGACATTATAAATACCAACCAATTCTTCACTGACATTTAATTCCAAATCAACATCTTCAGTAATCGTTAATGCGTTTAAATCAAATAAGTATCTACGACCTTCTTTTGAATAGAGACGATATAATAAATACCCATTAAAGTCCAATTCAGAAAATATGATTTCATCACCAGCAATATGACTTGATAAGTCCGTTACGATCACTGGATTCATTTCATTTTCTTTATCAACATCATAAATACCTTGGTCTGTCACAACAACAAAATGATTATTAAATTGATAGTATTCATCTAAAAATCCCATGACAAATATGATCTTATTAAATATCATACTGGTTTCAAATGTAGATACCGTTTCGGAACTAAAGTCGAAATGTTTAATGGTTCCATCATTTAAGAATATAAATACGCTAGTATTTGTTGTTTTAATCGTAACAATCGTTTGAGCTTCACTAAGATTTAAGAGATTAGTGATATCTTTTGCCTGATTGACCAATTCGAAATTAAAATCAATGTTAGAATAATAACCCCAAACAAAGACTCGACTCTCACTTGTTAATAATGACTTGCGAGCTGATTCTTGTGACATTTCTAAAACCGTTTCACCAGGCATTAAATCTAATACCTCATTCATATCAATTGCAAAACCAATCTCATCATTATTCTCGAAGCCTAAACCAAGTGCACCATCATAATTTGAACCTGAAACAACAAATTCACCAGTTATTAAATAACCAAAAACTTGATTTCCTCCTGCATAAATAGTGCTAAAGGAAGCATCAACCATATCTTGGTAATAATAAATCTCAATTGCTTCAGACTGAGCCACTACATAAAGCGTTATATCACTTAGTACCAATGCCTCCATATCAAGTGGCATCAAAAGGTCCATATCTGTATAAACGCCAATAATTTCATAACCTGGGAATACTTGAAAATCAACATTACCATACATAGTTGTTGCTGTGATGTCAATTATCTCAATATGTTCTAGATCCATCATAATCGTAATTTGATATTGAACAGGACTCATATGAGCATCTAAAACAGTTCCTTCTTGTAAAACCTCATCGAACATGAACTCAACATAATTTTGTTCCTCATCTAAATAATACCACCCGAGAAATTCAAAATGCTCCATCATAGGATCTTCCATATTTGGAATCTCATTGAATGGTACATAATATGGTTCATGAGAACCAAGGATATTAAGGTATATCATGTAGTGTGTATCGACAAAATGCGGATATAAAACCATTTGATCTGTTGTTAATTCATGGGTCCACAATATTGTTAACTCCTCATCAAGATACCAACCATCAAAGGTTTGATACATTGGATCTTCCGGAAGATAAACATATGGATCAAGATTTGCTAGAACAAGTAATTCATGATGCGTCATACCAGAAGACCTTGCTTCCATCAAGTGTAATTCTAGTCCAAATTCACCAAATCCAACTTCATATAGTCCAAGATTTGTCTTAAACATGATCATATACATATTAAAGATCACATCCACTAAGACTTCATTTTCTTGAAGCAATTCCGATAAATCAATTTCATAGAAATTAATCTCATTACCTTCTTCGGTTTCCTCTGAACCAAGCAACATGAAGCGATTGTCGCTGGTCATCACAAACATTGGATCAAAAACATGTGTGATGACTTCATTTTCATTTAAATTAATCATAGATGTTATGTTGACATAACTAATCATTTCAGGAATTTCGTTTTCATCAGGATTAACAAATTCAGGCATTAAAAGACGTCCAGTACTGGTGAGAATCATACCACCACTAAAGACATCAACAATCACTTCACTCGGATCAAGTACTAAATTTAATGGCACTTGCATTGAGAGAGGTTGACCTGAGTTGTCTTGGAATTGTGCAAAATGATAACTATCATCAGTTAATACATGAATGGCATCATCTTGAGCAAAAACCGCCTGGATAGATGGTTCCAAAGGTAAGTTTAAAGCATTCGTCACATTAACAAAGTCTTTAGTTAAATAAGCATCAAATAAGAAAAATTGATCATCAAGTTGATATGATAAACTTTGACTAAACTCGCCAAATCCAAACATGAATCCCCATTTAAAATCTTCATCTTCAATCGGTGCATTTAAACGATCACTTTCTTCATGTTCAAATCGATAGACGCCTTGATTGGTAAAGACGAAACTAAATGTACCAAAACTTGCAACTGATGTCGGTACCTCTGCTTCTAAGAAATCAAACTGAATCGTAATATCTACAGGCATATTTGCATATAGAGCTTCTTCAATAAAGTTTAAATAACCCCATATAAAGATTCTTCCTTGATTGGTTAAGGCAATTGCCAATTCACCATATAAATCAATGTCAATAATGACCTCATCAACCTCAAGTGAGAATAATGATGTAATATTGACGAAATCATCTTGACCATCAAAAGATCCGTTTCCAATTAGACCTTTAACTCCTTCACCTCTAGTCAATACTTCACCTTCAGTAGTTAATAAAACTTCATTATCCATATATCTTTTAGATACTTCGATTTGATAATCTTTTTGACCATAATAATAAACGTTGATGTATGGTGAATAACGGGCATAGAGTGTTAAATCTCCCATTGTTCCCATGGTAATATTCGAAACTTGATTACCATCTTCAAGCTGATCAAACCAGCCGATAAAAGCAAATCCTTCTAATTGGGCATCAGGTAGATTAAAAGTAGGTGTTTCAATGGTATACGAATCAACAGTCGTATTGACCATACTTCCATCACCAAGTTCATAGTCAATTGTGTATGTTGTTGCTTCCCATTTAATATAAATAATCTTATTGCCAGTTGATCCAGTTTCAATATGTGATACAGGCATTGTCATTGCTTCATTACTAAACCACCCTTTAAAAGTATAACCTTCCCTGGTTGGGGCTTGGAATACAACATTTTCTGATGTGACTTGATATGATGTTGGATTTGGATTGATGACATCTTCCATATGCATATATGTAATGGTATAGGTTTCAACATCAAAACGTGCATATAAGATAATATTACTAGCTACATCAAATGTTAATGTGGTTACTTCGTTACCACCTTCTAATGCGGT
>CAZIZJ010000018.1:0-10061 GCA_964543675.1 uncultured Acholeplasma sp.
AATGGAGTCGGCATCACTCTAAGCAAGGAGCAAAAAAAGATAGACACGAAAATATCGGCTTTGGTTATTTAGGCTTTGATGCCTTAATTCACATCGTCTATCATAAGGATTTTGAAAGCATTCCGAAGATCCTTGAAACCCCTTATGTTGATGATCATGCACCCTATAAATTTGAAATTGAAATGATTAAACAAAAAGTGTTTAACGAAGCACTTAAAGATACCGTAAAAAATAGCGTTGAATAATATAATTATTCGTGTTATAATTATAGTCGCGAATATAAAAGGAGTTAATTAAATGGCAAAAAAGTACCAGGCAATTGAAACGAAAGTACATTGGTTAACATGGACCATCATTGGTGTAATTGTAGTTTCCCTCATTACGATATTATTAGTAATTCAACCATCTGAAAAAGATGTTTTCTATGATTCATTCTATGGTGTGTCAAGTGACGTTAATTTTCAAAAGAAGTTACCAAGAGACAATAAATTCAGTTTTATCAAAACGCTAGAAGATGAATGGTTTGGTTTACAACCAGGACTTTATTCATTAGGGTCTAGAGATAACCACTTAACAATCGTTTTCTTTGGTGAACCAGCACATCAAACATCTGCTGCACAGATTGCAAACGTTTATGCGAGACTTTACGGATCTGACAAGGTCAGTCCAGCGATTCAGCCATCTGGTCTATATAGTGAATTAGGCGATGCAAAATTATCACTCTATTACTATGAAGTTGGCAATAGTGCATTTGATGGTTTGGTTCTTGCATTAAACGATCGCTATGAGGATGCAGATATTGTGGCAACGGCATTACCGATGGTATTGGTGTTATTAAATAATGAAGTTGTTGCCTATGCAGTTCTAACTGAAGCCAACGTACCACTTCAGCTGCAAAACTTCTATACAAGTGTTTTAGAATCAGATGCAGTACAAGATTTAGTCAGTTAAAGATAGTTTAAAGAGAAGCGTTGTGTTCCAGAACATAACGCTTTTTTAAATAAAAAATCTAAAATGATATACAGTAGATGTTTGATAATGATAGAATAACTAAAAAGGAATCAGGATGCATATGGAAAAGAATCAACTATAGTTTGTTCAATGGACTGCTTTTATTTATTTCAAGTATTTTTTACAATTTTTACGGCGATTTTTCTATGCACTTAATAGTTTATGCATTTTTAATCGCGTCTTGTTTCTAAGTTTATAAGATCTATAGTCGTCATGGAAAACTACCAATGACTAAAGACATGTGGTTGTTTGTTATTGAATCCAATTTAGTTGCATGCATAACACTACTTGTATTGTTTATTATGCCCTATGCATACACTTTTAATTGGTCAGATTGGTTCCTTATCGTTTTTGCTTTCATTGAAGGTGTTGTCATTTACATATCACTGCGCATCTTAGTATTGATGATACAGAATTTATTAAACAAAAAAGTAAAACTGGAATCTATAATCATGTGGCTTAGCTTGATAGTGGCATTGTATGTAGTTCTTGGTTTGCCAGCCATGATTATTTATTTAAACGAATATAGTGCTGATACTGGCACAGACTTTTGGTTGCTATTCCAAATTAATTATTTCTCATTTGTCATTCTACCAGCAACTATTTTATTCACTGTATTCAAGCTAACCCGAAAAGTATAGTTAAACAAAAAGAGCATACATCCAATACTTCATCGGTGTATGCTCTTTTTTCATTTTTGTTATTTGATTTTTAAGAACTGTGCGTTGATTGCAACAACAATTGTTGATAATGACATGAAGACTGCACCAAGTGCCGGTGAAATCATAACTCCCATGAAATGAAGTGCGCCAGCTGCCAGTGGCAAGGTAATGATATTGTATGCCAATGCCCAAATTAAGTTCTCAATCATTTTTCTGTAAGTGGTCTTAGATAACTTAATTAAACTAACAACATCCTTTGGTTCTGATTTGACTAAAATGACATCAGCTGTTTCGATGGCAACATCAGTTCCTGCACCAATTGCAATCCCTAAATCGGATGCTGCTAGTGCTGGTGCATCGTTAATGCCGTCACCTGTCATCGCGATATGCTGCTGATAACCTTTTAAGTCTTTAATGTAATCACTCTTTTGATGTGGCAATACTGAGTGCTTATAGTGGATGATGCCGACTTCATTGGCAACCACTTTGGCAACCACCTCATTATCACCAGTTAGCATATGTGATGTAATGCCCATTCTTGAAAGTTCATGAACTGCTTGTTTGGCAGAAGGCTTTACCGTGTCTTTTAAGGTAATGATACCTAAGACTTTATTTTCTGCGATGACATAGACTACTGTTTCGCCTTTTGAAATCAAAGTTTGATACTGCTTTTCATCAAAGGATATGGCATTGGTTTTTAAGTAGTTTGCTGAAACGACACCAGATAGTTTTTGATTGATTGTTCCTGTAACACCAAAGCCAGCAACATTTTTATAGTCAGTGACATCTAGATGGCTATCAGATGATTTGGCATATTCGACAATGCCTTTGGCAATCGGATGGGTTGAAGCAGATTCTAAATTATAAGCAATCGCTAGTATGTCTTTTTTAGTGGATGCAACCTCAATGACATCAGTCACTGAAAATTTACCAAAAGTCAATGTACCGGTTTTATCAAATATCACGTGATTGACTTTTCTGCCATTTTCAAAAGCATTTCGGTTTTTAATCAATAAACCGTTTTTTGCAGCCAGTGACGTGGAAATGGATGTAACGAGTGGAATAGCAACCCCCAATGCATGTGGACATGCAATAACGATGACTGTAACTACTTTTTCCAAGATGAATTCGGTGGATTCACCAAGGAGTCCCCATACAAGCCAGGTTATTAATGCAACAGCAATCGACACATAAAATAAATACTTGGCAGCAACATCAGCTAAACGCTGTGTTTTAGATTTTGACTGCAGTGATGTATTGACGAGTTCAACGACCTGAGAAAGATATGTTTCATGACCAAGCTTAGTAATTTTGACCAGTAGTAAGCCATCACCATTGATGGTACCACCAATCACTTCATCAGCAACCGCCTTTAGGACAGGACTTGATTCACCGGTTACCATCGATTCATCAACTGAAGAAGTGCCTCTAAATACGATGCCGTCAACAGGTACTTTTTCACCTGGCTTGACTAAAACGATTTGATCGTGCTTTAAATCAGATAAGGGAACATCAAGTGTTTCACTATCTGAAATGTAGAGATGCGCTGTTGATGGCAGTAGTTTAGTGAGTGATTCTAATGCGTTGCTGGCTACCATCGATGATTTCATCTCTAAGTAATGCCCTAAGAGCATAATGTCAATCAACGTAACCAGTTCCCAATAAAAATCCATACCACTTAAGCCGAAAGTAATCAAGACAGAATAGACAAAGGAAACAGTAATTGCTAGAGCAACCAGCGACATCATCGCTGGTTCCTTGGCTTTAAGTTCGTAGTAAGCACCCATAAAGAATGGTTTACCACCATAAATGAAGATGAAGGTTGCTAGCAGCAGCACAACATATTCGCTGCCCGGAAAGCTAAACGAGTAGCCTAGCCATCCTTGAATCATTGGTGATAAGACAAGTACGGGAATCGAAAGAATTGTTGATACTAAAAATCTAACTAAATAATCTTTTAGATGCGATGAATGATCATGTCCACCATGTCCGTGTCCACCTGGTGCACAACCGATACTATGATGATGTGCATGTTCTTGACTATGATGATCATGATGCTGGTGGTTGTGATGTTGATGTGCTGTTTCATCGTTTAAGCAGCCACATGCGCATTCGGTCGTACCCTCGCCTTTACAGCCTTTGCAGGTACAAACCTTGACCTCAGCTGGTGCACAGTGCGCACAATGAGCGTCTTTTTCTTTTTTGTCTTCATGACTGTCATGGTCATGATGGTCGTGATGTTTAATCATGTTATTTCTCCTATAGTATTTTCTTTAATAAATTATTGATTTCTTCAATTTTTTCTTTACTGTTGCCAAGCTCGATGGATTCCTCGACACAACTATGCAAGTGATTTGAGATGATTTCTCGTTGCGCTTTTTTAAGTAAAGCGACTGCTGCTGATATTTGTGTGGATATATCGATGCAGTATCTGTCATCTTCAGTCATCTTAATGACGGCTTCAACTTGACCAAGGGCATTTTTCAAGGTATTGATGGATTGATGGTGTTTATGCATAATTCGCTCACTTTCTACCCCCTTATATGGGGGATACGGAATGATTATAACATATAAGAATTGATATTTCAATCTTTTTCATTGTGTCCAAGTAGTCATATATTTTTTAGTAATAATTTGATATAATTAATGAGATGAGGATGAGCATATGATTAACGATATTAAACAGACATTCAAAGAAATATTAGAAAAAGAATTAAAACTTAATGACATAGTCATTGAAGTACCTAAAAGAGGAGATGCTGATTTAGCAATTCCACTTTTTGGATTTGTTAAATCACTAGGCTTGCCGGTTCAAGAGATTTCAACTAAATTTCAAGCGATACTTGATCAGCAACAAATGATTGAAAAGACGGTTTTTGTTGGTGGGTTTTTAAATATCTATTTGAAACGTCAAGACTTATCCTATCAAGTATTAAAACAAATTCATGATTTAAAAGATCAATATGGTACCAAGAAAAAAAATGGTAAAACGGTCGTCATTGATTATTCATCGCCTAATATTGCCAAAAGCTTTTCAGTAGGACATCTTCGTTCAACAGTGATTGGTAATGCCCTTAAACTGATTTACCAGAAAAACGGTTATAAGGTTGTTGGCGTCAACCATTTAGGTGATTGGGGAACCCAGTTCGGCAGAATGATTGTTGCCTATCAAAAATGGGGCAATAGAGCGTTAATTGAAAAGAATCCTATTGAAGAACTACAAAAACTATACGTTAGATTCCATGATGAAGAAAAGTTAGATCCATCACTTGATCAAGCAGGCAGGGATGCGTTTTTGAAGCTTGAACAAAATGATCCTGAGTCACATGCACTATGGCAGTATTTCAGAGACGAATCATTAAAAGAATTCATGGAAATGTATGAACTGCTTGATGTGTCATTTTATTCATATGATGGTGAGGCATTTTATAACGACAAAATGGAACAAGTGGTTCAAGAACTTGAAGCCAAGAACTTACTTAAATTAGACCAAGGTGCTTTAGTCGTTTTTGTTGGCGAAAACCAACCACCGGTTCTGATTAAAAGAAGTGATGGGGCAACCCTTTATGCAACCAGAGATTTAGCAGCCTTGTTTTACAGATATCATAACTATCACTTCGATAAGATCTTATATGTTGTCGGTAACGAACAAAAACTGCATTTTGAGAACTTGAAAAAAGTGACTGATTTAATGGGATATGATTTCGATTTGATTCACATCAATTTTGGCTTAGTTTTACAAGACGGCAAAAAGATGTCAACCAGAAAAGGAAAATACACCAAACTAATGGATGTATTGGATCAAGCGATTCTTGATGCCAAAACAGCCATCGAAGAGAAGAACCCGAATCTAGCTAATAAAGATGAGGTTGCCAAAGCCGTTGGTGTTGGTGCGATCATCTTTAATGACTTGAAAAATGAAAGACATCTAGATATTGATTTCAATTTAGAACAGATGGTGAAATTCGAGGGTCAGACAGGTCCTTATTTGCAGTATGCCGTCGTCAGAATTTTCTCAATTCTTAAAAACACTGAATTTGACATCAATCAAGTTGATTCAAGCATCTACCAAGATGATTTACATTTCAGTCTGATTAAGACGCTTGACCAGTTTCCTGCAGTCGTCGAAAGAGCGTGCTTGGATAACACACCATCAACGATTGCCCGCTATTTATTATCACTTTCTCAGGAGTTTAACTCGTTTTATGCTAAAGTTAAAATTAACACAGCAGATAATGTATTAAGAAATTCAAACTTACTTTTAGTCAATGGTATTTTAACAGTATTAGTGGAAGGCTTAAGATTATTAGGTATTAAACATCTAAGATCAATGTAATATGGAAGAAAAACAACAGAAACGACAAAAAATCTGGCTTAATATGATTATCGTGCTTGTCATTCTACTAACCGTTTTAACGGTTGTCGGCAGCATGCACGATTTCAATCAGCTTTTATTGACAATCCAGCAAATTGATATGTTTTACTTTTCAATATCGCTTGTATTAGGATTGACTAGCTTTTTCTTGATGTCCTTATCCAGTCAAATCGTTTTAAGGGCATTAAACGAGGATTTACCTTACTTAACTGGTTTCTTAATTCAGGCAACTGAGCCGTTTTTTAACGGAATTACACCATTTTCCTCTGGTTCACAGCCATTTCAGCTTTACTATTACCATAAGCATAAGGTTGAAGGCAATCAAGCAACCTCAATCATCGTTGTCAACTTCATTTTATTTCAAATTGTTTCGGTTTTATTAGCAACCGTTGGTTTAATCATTTTCTGGCAAGACATTTTGAATGCCATGGGATTAAACATTATTTATGTACTCTTAGGCTATAGCATTAACACCTTGATTTTAGTCGGTTTGTTTCTGCTGGCGTATGTTAAAAAAGCGTATGTATTATTTGAAAAGCTTTTTGAATTTTTTGAAAGATTTAAGTGGACAAAGAAAAGAGCTACGATTCTTAAGTCTAAAACCTTAGGGTTTGTTGTAAAATTTCAGGATGGCGTTAAATTTTTATTTGGTAAAAAAAGAGTATTCATTTTAGGATCTTTTGTCAAACTGTTGGCACTTTTAGCACTTTACTCAACAACCATATTCATCGCCTTATCTTTGGTTCATACATCATTTAGTATGAGAGAAAATTTCTTTATGATTGTTGCAGGACTTTTGGCAGTAACAACCATGATGTTCGTTCCACTGCCTGGGGCATCCGGTGGCACAGAAGTGGCATTTGCTGGACTGATGAGTGCACTTTTTGTTGATAGCGAGATTATATTGTCGCTCGTATCAATTATGCTGCTTTGGCGCATTGTTACATATTATTTTGGTATGATCTATGGATTTGTTGCATATGTTATCTTACAAAGAAGGCAGGTACGTGAATGAGAGTAGGTATATTTACTGAAGCGTATAAACCACTGATTTCAGGAGTTGTTACATCGGTTGTGACATTAAAAGAAGGTTTAGAAGCATTAGGACATGAGGTTTACATCATTACCCCTAGAGCGCCTAAACAAAGACATGAGGAAGACCCTTTTGTTGTTCGTCTGCGTGGCGTTGTCATCCCTAGACGATCGTTAAAGGGTTTTAGAATCGTGCCTTGGGTCAAAAGACATTTAAACCGAATCAGTCATTTAAAATTAGATATTGTCCATATTCATACGGAGTTTTCAATGGGAACCCTTGGTTTGGCAGTTGCCAAAAAAAGTAAAATACCAGCAGTTTATACACTGCATACATCCTATCAGGACTATACGCATTATGTCTCTAAGTTAATGACGTTCTTTATGCCGAAGGTTTCTAAGAAACTGGCATATTACATTAACAATCATTACACCAAGAAATGTGATATGACGATTGTACCAACTAAAAAGATTTATGATAAGATGAAACGTTTGAACCATGATGGCAGATTTACTATTTTGCCGTCTGGCATTGATTTAAAACCTTTTTACAAGGAATCTCATGCTAAAGATGCAGTTGATAAATTAAAAGCTGAATTAGGGATTAAAGATGGCGAGTTTGTAGCAATCGTTGTTGCTAGAATTGCCAAAGAAAAGTCATTGCCGGATTTAGTTGATGCCTTCATTGAATTCAATAAATCGTATCCGAATTCCAGATTCTTAATTGTAGGAGATGGACCGGATAAACCGGCACTGGATCATTACATTGACAAAAAGAAAGCCAGAGGCTGCGTTCAGACAACTGGATTTATTCGACATGAAGAAGTGGGGATTTATTACCAGGTTGCCGATGTTTTCTTAAATGCATCAACCACTGAAACCCAAGGATTAACTTATGTTGAAGCACTTGCTGCATCCTTACCAATTATTGTTAGATACGATGAAGTATTTGATGCCTTTGTTGAAAACAATAAAAACGGTATTTTCTTCAACAAAACAGAAGAACTTATTGAAATTCTAAAAAACATCCAAACTGATAAAACATTGTTGGAAACACTGACTAAAAACGCTAAAGATTCAGTAAGAGATTATTCTCAGGAATGTTATGCAAAAAACGTTGAAACATTATTTCATGAGTTAATTGAAGAACATAAAGTAAAAATATCATTGAACAAAAGAAAGTAAGATGCTATAATCTTACTTGTCGCCCCACGTGGTGAAATGAAAAATATTTTTTCAAACAGGCGGGGGTAAAACGGGCGATTGGCGAAATCGGTAGACGCACAGCACTCAAAATGCTGCGAGAAATCGTGTCGGTTCGAGTCCGACATCGCCCACCATCTAAATATGAAATGACTCTAGAAAGTTGAAGAAAAGGTGTAATAACGATATCTAATCTTAAACTTAGGAGTCTTTTTTATGACTAAAATAGTAAAAGGTATGAGTAATTTATATGCTATAATGTCTATAAAGAACTAAAATCATATAGAAAGTATTCTAGAAGGGAAATTAGTATGGGTTTATTTAAAAAGATTATTGGTGGCGGTACCAATAAAAATGATGTAAAGATAGCAAAACTGGAACTCGAAAAAGCCAAAATTGAAAAAGAGACCAAGAAATCACATGCTCTTGCAGTAAATGAATCAAAAACAAATCTAAATAAACCTATTGAAATTGATGGCTATTTAGAATATAGTAAAATCAATTTTGATATGATGCAAAATATTGTTTTAACGTTAAAAAACGATATTGAAATGGCATTGAAAAAAATACAAAATTCTGAAAATACTAAATTATCAGGAAAAGAAAAAAGCCAGTTAAAAAAAGATAAGAACTCATGTAAAAGCAAACTTAAATACCTATATTTGTCCAAGGATTTTTTAGCAAATTTATCAAAATTTGCGAGTGGTATTGGTTTAAATGAAGAGCAGACTTCACTTGTGCTTAAGTTCGCACCATATTTCGATGGGATTCAAGTCCTAGAAACTGAAGAAGATGATGTTGAGAGTGAAGAAGAATCATTTACGGGTATGTTTAAGAAAACCGCTAAGGATTTCAAGAGTTTTTTCAATGGTTCGAAATCTTCTAAACCGACTGAGTTTTATTTTTATGAATATTTAGAAAAATATTACGACAAAAAGATTGATCAGTTTGAATTACCTGAAGTAGTTTCGGTGATTGAAATATTCAAAAAGACAGTTTTTACTAAAAAAGAAAGCAATATGTTAGTCAAAGAGAATACTGATTTGCCACAAAATCCAAATGAATGTCATAACTGTCATGCAAAGGTTTCATCCGATGCAAAATTTTGTCCTGAATGTGGGGATAAAATAGAAATTAAGAAATCTATATTCTGCAAAGAATGTGGTCTTTCTTTGGAAACAGGAACAAAATTCTGTCCTAATTGTGGTCATAAAGTCTTATAAAATGAAATAAAGAAGTTCTTCAAGTTATTAAAATAAAAGTTTCCAAATCTTGGAGAAAGGTTATGATAAATGTAATCTTCACTCAAGAAGAAAGGGAACTTTTATTTTATAAGAATAACAAAGAAAGCAAAACTTAAGATGTGATCACACGTATGAGCAAATCTCAAGTTGCCTTGACTAAGGACAGATTTAATTAAAATAATTTACCATTTATTTGTTATTTTACCACTATTGATTTAAATTATTGATTTATGGTAAAATGTATTCGGAGGTAAATAATATGGCAGTTGCAAAAGTTATAGGAAGTAACATTAAAAACTTAATGGAAAAAAATAGTATCTCATTGAGACAATTATCCGATGAAATTGGAATAACTCATCCGACTTTAAAAAGATATGTAGATGGGGAACAGCAAATCAATAGTGAGTTGCTGTTAAAAATTGCTCATTTTTTTAATCGTCCCTTCGATTATTTTTTCAGAGAAAACAACTATCAATTTTCATTCTCGTTTAGAGCGGATAGTCCGAATTCGAATTTAGGTCAAAATGATTTTGA
>CAZIZJ010000018.1:10071-15077 GCA_964543675.1 uncultured Acholeplasma sp.
CTTATTGACTATGTTAACATTGTTGGCGAGCCAAAAGTAAATTTTTATCCACAAGAGTATATCATTAAATGTGCTGGCAATAAACTGACCACTGAAACTGAAAAATTAATAGAAAAAATTGCAATTGAACAAAGGCGATTTTTGGATATTGAATCAGTTATTCCAAACAATTACTATGAGGTGTTAGAAAAAACCGGTATCCAAATAATCTCTAAAGTTTTTGAAAACGATTCATTTTTTGGTGCGTCTTCATTTTCTCCAGATTATGGAAGCTTTATTTTAATCAATGATTCACCAAAAATAAGTGAAGAGCGTAAATTGTTTTCACTATATCATGAATGTGCACATTTATTATTTGATAGAAATCAGTATCAGCGAAATGAATCCAATACTGTCTATTTAACTAAAAAATCTGATATTAGGGAAAAGATTGCCGATCGTTTTGCTGGTTATTTTTTAATACCACGAGAAATGGTCGTTGAATATGTTAAAGAGCACAGCGGTCGATTAAATCCTATTGAAATGAAACATTATTTCCAAATCAGTATTCAGACCCTGTTTTTAATGTTACGTCACTACGGTATTGTAACTACTGATCAGTATCAAGCATTTTGGAAATCCATGCAAAACAATGGTTATATGAAAAATGAGTACTATCCAATGGAAGCGGTTGGTTTAGAAAAGAAAAATCCTAAATTGATTAAACACATTCGTTATTTATTTGATGAAGGTAACATAAGTATTAACAAGATATCAAAAGTATTTAACATCAGTAACATTGAAACTCGAGCAATGATTAAGAACTGGAATGTTTCTGATGGACCTTACATTACTATCAACTGAACCCGTAATTGTAACTGATAACAATGTCTTAGTAGATTTACAAGAACTCGAGTGCTTACATCTATTATTCGAGACATTTGGAAAAGTCATCATACCTAAAGCAATTATCGAAGAAGAGATTACAGATGAAATACGTGATTCATTAAATAAGTTTGACTACGAAGTAGCAATCATTGAAGATTCTGGATTTGAAATGTATTTCCAGTTGGTTCAAAACGCAACTTTAGTAAACTTATCGGATATTGATAGAATAACAATTTCAATTGCATTACAAGTTCGTGGTGTTTGCATAACAAATGACAAAGCTGCTCGCAAAGCATGTGCATACTATGATGTAAAGTGCTCAGGTACATTAGGCATACTTGGTGCATCTTACAAAAAGGGTATCATTACCAAAGAGGGATGTATTAGATTATGCAGATTATTATATACTGGTACATCCAGCTTTATTACCAAAAAAATTGTAGAAGAATTCATTAGAAATCTTTAGGAAAGGAGATTTGAAAAAATGGCAAAAACCAATTCATCAGTTCGTGGCACACAACAGAAGAAAATAGTTCCTGTTAAACCTTACAAAAAACAGAACGGTACAAAAGTAAGTGCACATCGTCGTTCTACTCCAAAATGATGTGTCAAAAAATCCCACTAATCAGATAAATGTTATAGCGTACATTTTGCCGATGATTAGTGGGATTTTTGAATCTATAGTTCCTTTATACAGAACACTAATTTTTTTGAATGAAAGTATCACACAAATATTCAGGATATCTTTAGTAATAATTTACAATTCCATTTAACATTTTTAAATCTTGATTTAATTAATTCTAAATTCATGATAGTAGTCCTTCTAGGTATGGTTTTAGTGTATGAAATGCTTTAAGTTCCTTTGCATAAGTTATCAGTTTATTGATGTCTCTATTTGAATCACCAAGATAATTTTTGAGTACCTCAATCATAATGTCTATGCCAAATGTGTTGCGATATCGAACAACATCACATACTGTTTTTTCTTTATCATAAATATAAAAATCATTTTTGTTTTCCTTAATATGCAGAATACCAAGCTCATATCTTTTTTTTTCAAAGTAATACACTTTTATAGTGGGCCACATGGGGAGTGTCGATACTTTCATAGCACGATGAATAACAACATCAATGGTACTGTTTCTAAAAGTGGTAAATCCGTAATAAGTCGCAGCACTCATAAGACCAACTACACCTTTAGTTGCATATGCTTTTACATAATAATAGTCATTTAGGTCACCATTGTAACTTAGGTTTTCATACGCTTGATTATTAAGTTTTTTTATTTTGTTTGATGTTTCATTTTTCTTTATGATATAAGAACTATAACCAGATTCAAGTAGTTCGTGTCTCATAATGATAAGTTGATTCTTGAATTTATCCATATTAATCACCATGTACATTTTACCTTGATTATAGATATATTGCAAGAGAAAATTTAATTAAAATTCTGCATATTATTAAAAAAGCAGAAAAATAATTAAATATATATTGATCTTTTACTGTTTCCATCCAGCTATCTCATTTGTAGTGTCTATACTATATTTAAAGAATAACGATGAAAAAACTTTTATTTTCTTTACATTTAAACATTATTTAGGATTACATATATTGATTCATGTTTTTTGATCTTTTAAATGATATAATTACTCTAGTAAAAGTATCTTTGTAGATGAAAGGAAACGAAACAAATGTATAAAAACATTGATTATTCAGATGTATTAAAACTAGCTGAACAAGTCAGCTATCAAAAGAATCAGGTGACAAGTAAAACGATTGCTCAAAACGCTCATGTGAGCATTACTCTTTTTTCTTTTGATAAAGATGAAGAATTAAGTGCCCATAAATCAAGGGGCGACGCCATGGTAACTATTTTAGATGGTCAAGCAAGAATCGCCATTGATCAAACAGACTATGTCGTTTCCAAAGGTGAATCGATTGTCATGCCAGCAGGTATCACACATGCGCTTTATGCATTAGAACAGTTCAAAATGATTTTAGTTATCGTTTTTCCGGTATAAAAATGAATAAGTTAGCAGGACACACATTCCTTGCAAGATTAGGGAAAAAGCGTTTAAGACCAGGTGGCATAAAAGCCACCAGTTTTTTGATGAAACATGCAAGCATTAATCAAGATACCAAGATTTTAGAGGTTGGCTGCAATATGGGAACATCAGCCATTGAACTACTTAAAAAATACAAGAATATTCATATTGTTGCCTGTGATATTGATGATGAGGCATTAAAGATTGCAGCACTGAATGCAAAAAACGCCAAGGTTAGCCACCGAATCACTTTCATTCATGCAGATGCAACCAGTCTTCCTTTTGAAAATGATTCATTTGATGTCATCATCAATGAAGCAATGTTAACAATGCTAACTGAAGCAAAAAAACGACAGGCAATCAGTGAATACTACCGAGTTTTAAAAAAAGGGGGCAGATTATTGACGCATGATGTGATGCTAGATACAAAAGATGCTCCTTTACAAAAAGAAATCATTGCAGATTTATCACGACATATCATGGTTCATGTCCAACCACATACAATAGATGGTTGGCATCAACTATTTGAAAACAATGGTTTCCTAAGACAAATCAGACTAACTGGAAAAATGACTTTAATGAACCCTTTAGGAATGATTAGAGATGAAGGACTTCTTGGCACGCTAAAGATTATTAAGAACGCGTTAAAGAAGGAAAATAGATCAAGATTTAAAGCGATGTATAGCGTATTTAAGAAACACAGAAAATCATTGGCATTTATCGCTAATGTTAGTTTCAAATAGTCAATTATAGAATGCTTTGCAATTAGGTGAGACTTGCAGTAGAATAAAGGTATCAGATGGGAATACTTTATGCAAATACTTAATGTCGTCATGCCTAGTTTAATTGAATATAGGATTGTTATTGCTGCATTAATTACAGTCATTGTCGAAACCATTGTCATACTTTTTTACAAAGGCAAGACGACTGGCTTAATCATTACGGTTATTCTGATGAATCTAGTATCTAATATGCTGATGAATTATTTGCTGAGACTCATACCTTACGGATTTGATAGTTGGACAATACTGATCACCTTTGAGATATTTGTTGTTTTTATTGAGGCAGTAATTTATTTTCCAATTGTAAAAAAATTTAGCACAGCATTTTTATTATCACTTTCTGCAAATACTATGAGTTTATTGATTGGTTTGTTTTTAATACCATATATTTACTAAAGGGGGACACTATATGAAAAAAATGATGTTGATTGTATTGGCAATGCTTATTTTTACGCTTGCTGGATGTATCGAAACAGGGTCTAGTTATGCTGTATTAAGAGATATCAAAGTATTTGATGAAGCAGGCGAAGAGATTGTTGGTGCATTTGAAGATAGTTATAGTTTTTATGACTTAAATCAAAAACTATCAACTGATTTGCCAGTTAGTTCCAAACTCAATTCACCTGCACCGATTGACCTGTATTATATTGTTGATGTTCAAGCGAATATGAATATTATTTTCCAATTTAAAATGCGTTTAAATAATAAGTATGATTTTGCTTACTTTGTCATCAACAATGAACAATATTTGTTAGCAGATGCGTATGATTCTTTTAAAGAAGATGATATCTTTGTCGTTGAATTCTTGCTTGAAAATATCACATCAGAAACAACAACATATAGTATCTACGGTTTATATCTTGAACAAAAAACCAGTAAAACGATTGTTAAAGGATCAACAAAGATAGAAGGCAGAACGTATATTTCCGGTATCTATTTGAATTTCCTTGAAGAAGCGTAATCTGAATTTAATGAATTAAGCATACAAATGACACCTACCTTTAGGTGTTTTTGTATTATTCATGTATTTTTTTTATAAAAGTGATATATTTGTATTTGTCAAAAGAAATCAGAAAGAAAGAAGAGAACACATGAAAAAAGTATATAGTACGGGTGTTGACTCGGCATCATCAACACCGACATTCTGGCAAAAGACAAAACAGTTTTTATTTACGACGTTAAATGCAATGACGTTTGGTATCTTTGGAACCATTGTCGTAGGGGCAATTGTTCAAACAATTGGCATCCTTTTAGGCATTGATGTATTAAGTCTAAGGGTTGCACCAGTCTTAACATCACTCTTGGGGATGGG
>CAZIZJ010000019.1:0-15006 GCA_964543675.1 uncultured Acholeplasma sp.
ACTTAAGGTACACAAATCCCCTTTAGATCCTCTGGCCTTTAGTCAGGGGGTCGCTTTTTTTTATTTTCTAAATAACTTCTTTTTGATAGTAAATGAAACTTTGTTGCGATTCAGTTATAATAAGTATAGAGTAAAACGAGTGAGGTATAAAATGATGCTATTAAAAACACAGCAGCTGACCAAGATTTACGGCAATTTAGTGGTCTTAAACGATTTAAATCTATCGATTGAAAGCGACCAAGTTGTTGGCTTACTAGGACCAAATGGTAGTGGGAAAACAACATTGATTAAACTGATTAATGATTTGATTGTACCAACAATCGGATATATTGAGTTTAATGGCAAAAAATTAGACATTGATGCCAAAAGAAATATTGCCTATTTACCGGAACGCAGCTATTTGGATATGAATCAAAAAGTCAAAGATAGTCTAAAGATGTTCAAAGATTTTTTTGATGATTTCAATATGGAACACGCAGAGCATATTCTGAGTCTTTTTGAAATACCGTTGAATCGCAGATTATCACAGCTATCCAAAGGACAAAAAGGTAAAGTAAATCTGGCATTGGTATTTGGCAGAAAAGCAGATTTATATGTGCTGGATGAACCACTTGACGGGGTTGACCCTGCATCAAGAGATTTCATCATGAAGATTATTGCCAAGTATAAGAAGGGAGGTTCAACGGTTATCATATCAACCCATCAGATTGCTGATATTGAAGACTTTTTAGATGCAGCAATTTTATTGAAAGATGGGAAGGTCATTGCAGAGGGTAAGGTAAAAGATTTAAATGAGAAGCATCAAATGAAACTCGGACAATTCTTTAAGGAGGTATATAAATATGACGAAAAAACTATTTAAGTGGGACATCATATTTTATTTTCATCAGTTGAAGTGGTTGTTTGCAGGTGTTCTGATTTTTTCACTTACCACTTTCTTTTTTAGAGAACTTAGTGAAGAAAATGTTGTTTTTGGCTTTTTATACGGCACAACCAATATGATCAGTATTGTGGCAATCATCGTTTTACTGGTTTATGCATACTTTTTAGTACTGCAAAGATACTATAAGACAATGCTTAAGGATGAAGGTTATTTAACCCATACACTGCCAGTAACTAAAACACAGATGATTGCAGCAAAACTGTTGTCAGGTTACTTGAATCTACTTTTATCAGGACTATTTGGTCTCATCATGTTTTTCTTGATTAGATTGCTGAATTGGGACGAGTTGATGATGCTTAAAGAATTTGACCCGAATGGCTTTAATTTAATCCTGCTTTCGCTTGGAGCGATGGTGCTGACCATATTCATCTCGATTGTCGTCTTTTATGCAGCACTTTCTTACGGCTTTAGTTTCAATAAGAGCGAGTGGGCATATGTTTTCTTATTCTTAGTCATTTATTATGTCGTGAGCCAAGTACTGGGTTTCATTAACTTTGGTATCAATTTCCTCATCAATCCAGCAATTATTGATAATAATCCGGAAGCAATCGTTACTGCGATTATGCCTGTGATCGTAACTAATCTAATCTTTTCAGTTGGTATTGGTGTTTTATGTTTCATTATTACCAAGCATTATATTTCTAAGAAACTGAATCTTAAGAATGGGTAGTTTAAACTAAGGACCAGCCAGAGATACTCATTTCTCTGGCTGGTTTTTTAATAATAAACAGAAATAACTTCTGTTGAAAAGATATGTTAAAAAAACTTGACAAGTACCCCAATGGGGTATATAATAGTTTTGAAGGTGGTGAGCAAATGTATCCGGAAATAAAACAGATAAGATTGAATAATCGAATGACACAAGTAACATTCGCCAAGTATTTGAATATTCCCATAAAGACGTTAAGAAACTGGGAACAAAATATTAGAAAACCCAGTGAGTGGACTATTGATCTGATTATTGATAAAGCGCTTGAATACCAAAAAGAGAAATCAATCGCGTATGATGAAAATACGGGTATTTTATCGTTCGTCCAAATCAAGAAAAAGGTTGCTGAAGTTGCACACAAATATAACATTGAAAAAGTATTTTTATATGGATCATATGCAAAGGGTTTGGCGACTGAATCTAGTGATATTGATTTATTCATGATATCTTCAATTGATGACATTGAATATTTTGGCGTTATAGAGGATTTTAGAGAAGCACTCAATAAAAAAATAGATTTGTTAAGTAACAAAACGATAAAACCATTTTCAGAAATCGAAAAGGAAATATTCAATACAGGTATTTTAATTTATGAAAGATAATGAATATTTAGTAAGAATTTAAAAAAATTGTATGAAAATTAATAAATCTATGTCGACGGTAAAGGCGTTTCATGAATTTGAAGCGAATGAAGAAAAAGTTGATGCAGTGATTTTGAATCTCGAACAGATAGGTGAAACTGCTAAAAAACTTAGTGAGGAAACAAAATCGCTATATGCTGTAGAATGGAAAAGAATTATCGGAATGAGAAACATGATTTCTCATAACTATGAGGGTGTCAATATAAATATTATATATTTGATTGCCACCAAAAACATCGTTGAATTGTTCGAAGTGATGAAAGAAGTAGAGCAGTGAATTAAAAACTGATTTTCAAAAAAAATGTATAAGCGTACAACATATTTCATCAATACGACAACAAAAAAACATAATTATAAGGCAAACATCTCATTCATTTATAACTTCCTTTGACTATTCTCTCAATTGATTATAAAATCAATTTGGAAGATAAATCAGAGGATTTTTATATGCACATACTTACAACCATACATGACATCAACAATATTAAAAAACTTTCATCTGTAGCAGATGGTTTTTTATTAGGTGTCAAACGATTTTCAAAGACTTTAACATTTGATTTCAGTCAAAATCTATATGATGCGATCCTTGAAATTAAGTCACTTAAGAAATCAGTATTCATTTTACTCAATAAAATGTTTACCGATGAAGAGTTAGATGATGTCAGAACTTTTATTCTGGATTTGCCTAGCAATTTGATTGATGGATTCATTACTGCAGATATCGGATTACTGTCAATTTTTGAAGGTTTGAATCTTTTAGATAAACTCATTTATAATCCTGAAACACTATTGACCAATAACTTTGATTTCAATTATTTAAGTGACCAAAAGATTATGGGGGCATTTGTATCCAAAGAGATTACCTTATTAGATATTTTGGAAATCGGCAAACATAAAGCGTATAAGTTATTTATGTTTGGTCATGGACATTTATCGATGTTTTATTCTAAGAGACAAATTCTTTCTGCATTCAGCGATCATTTGAATCAGCCTTCTGTTTATCATGAGGACAATAATCTTTTGTTGAAAGAAGAGAAAAGAGAAAGTGAGTTATATCCAGTCTTAGAAGATCAAGCAGGTACGCACGTGTTTCGTGGCTTGGTGATGAGTTCGATTGATGATATCAATCCATTATCAGAGTATGTAGATTATTTAATTGTTGATACACTATTTCAAGATGATGACTACGCTTTAAATGTCATACCCATGTATCAAAAAAAGTGTTTGGATGAAGCGACTAAATTGATAGTGGAAAGAAACTACAGTGAAAAATGGCATGCTGGTTTCTTGCATAAGAAATCACTGATAAAGGATGAGCAAAATGATTGAGTTATTGGCTCCAGCAGGAGATTTAGATAAATTAAAAATAGCGATAATTTATGGTGCTGATGCAGTCTTTATTGGTGGTAAATCATTTAGTCTTCGAGCAAACGCTTCAAACTTCACGCAAGCAGATTTGGTTGAAGGATGTTTGTTTGCTCATAAATACGGCAAAAAAATCTATGTGACAACCAATGTCATTCCCCATCATCAAGATATGCACGGCTTACTCGATTATTTAAAAGATTTAGAAAAGGCTGGTGTTGATGCCATTATTGCAGCATCACCCTATATCATTGATACGGCATTAAAACATACGAGTCTAGAGGTTCATATCTCAACGCAGCAATCAGCAATGAACATTGATACTGTCAACTTTTGGTATCAAAAAGGAGCAACCAGGGTGGTTCTTGCCAGAGACCTTGATTTAAATCAGATCAAGCAGATAACAAATAAGGTTAATGCAGAAATCGAAGTCTTTATTCACGGTGGCATGTGTGCAGGTTTTAGTGGCAGATGTGCACTTTCCAATCATTTAACCAATAGAGATGCCAATCGTGGTGGTTGTGCCCATACATGCAGATGGTTTTTTGATTTATATAAAGGACAAGGGAAGGCAGAAGAAATTCCTTTTAGCATGTCCAGCAAAGACTTAAGTGCAGTCCGTGAAATAACCAGTTTGATTGATAGTGGTGTCGCATCGTTAAAAATCGAAGGCAGAATGAAATCAATTCATTATATTGCCACAGTCGTCAAAACATATCGAATGATTATTGATGAATATTTGACGACTGGAGAAATTGCTGATTATACGCATTATGAAAATATTTTGAGTCATGCAGAAAATAGAGAGACATCGATTGGGTTTTTCCATGGACTACCTACCAAAAATGAACAGTTGTTCGAAAAAAGAAATGAAAGAGTGATGCAGAACTTTGTAGGCATCATTCTGGATTATGACGAAGAAAGTAAATTAGCAACTGTTGAAACAAGAAATGTGTTTTTGACTGATGAGGAATTAGAAGTGTTTTCACCGGTTAAAAGAGAGTTCAGTTTCATCAATGAAATCATGTATAATGCAACCGGTGAAAAGATTACTAGAGCTTCAAGAGCCAAAGAACAGCTTAAAGTATATATTCCTTTTAAAGTGCATCCATTTGACATGATTCGTGCGAAAAGATAAAAGAAATAAGAAGTTCCATCATATAATAAGATATAGATGGAGGAATTTTCAATGAAGACGATGAAGGGCGATCAAATAACAGTTTTAGGCAATGTATTAAAAGTAGGTGATATGGCACCAGATTTTGTTGCCGTGTCAAATGGGTTAAAGGATATTCATTTAAACTCGTTTAAAAAGAAGTACATTTTACTGAATGTTGTACCATCATTAGATACGTCGGTTTGTAATCTGCAAACCAGAAGAATCAATGAGGAACTTGCAAGTTTTAAAGATATTGACGTGATTACTTTGTCGGTTGACCTGCCATTTGCTCAAAAAAGATGGTGTGGTGCTGCTGGACTCGATATTACAACATTAAGTGACCATAAAGATTTAGATTTTGCATATAAGTATGGTGTTTTGATTGAAGATTTAAGATTGCTGGCAAGAGCAGTGTTTTTACTGGATGAAAACAGAAAAGTAGTTTATGTAGAGTATTTGGATGAAATGTCAAATCATCCAGATTATGATGCATTGCTTGATTTTATAAAAAAGAATACGCTATAAAAAAGTATTATAATAAATACCTTTGTAAAAACAAATGTCAGTTATAATTAACTTGAAAAAGGTAATCAATTTATGAAAAGTTTCATTCGTAAATTTCAAGTTCTTTTATATCTTGCATTGCTTTTTTTAATTGCATCCTGCTCACTACCAAGCAATTTTGAATCCATAAAAGCTGATTTTGAAGACTCTGTTTTTGAACTATATGTATATAGTGATTCGAATACATTGCTTAAAAGTGGATCCGCCTTTATCGTCAAAGCAGATGGTACTTTTATAACCAATGCACATGTCATTGATGAAAATGCAGTAAAAATCATTGGTAGGTTTCAAAAAGAGGATTCAGTTAAATTTATTGATGTTGAATATCTTTATGTAATCAATGAAACATATGATTACGCCATTGGGAAGTTAGAAAGTACTAGCACGCCATATGCATATGTCAGTTTGAATGTCGACTATCAAAAAAATGATGTTGTTTATGCCATTGGCTATCCAGAAAAAAATCACAAGCAAGCAATTACAAAAGGATATATTCTATCAGATAATTACACATTTGATAATATCGAATACATTCCAAACAGCGCACCGATTTATCCCGGATCTTCCGGAGGTATACTGATTAATAAAGATAGGGAAGTTATCGGTATTACCAAATCGATGATTTCTTCAGTATTTAGTGATGATTATTATCTTGCTGTTCCTGCCAAACATTTCATTGATTTGCTCAATGATCCTAATCTTGACATCAATAAGGAAAGTGTAAGAGATTTTTTTAATCCAGCAATTAAAATAGATTTAACGCTTGAAAACTTCTTTGATTATTTTACCTTTGATATTGATTATATGTGGAGCGAGAAAAATGATAATATGCTGGATATTGTACTAAATGTCAGTGTCCTTTTTAAAGAGAATTTGTATAGTCAAGTTGAAACTCAAAATGCTAGATTCAAATTCAATTTGTACATTGTATACAGAATTTACGAAAATGAACAGATTGAAGAAAAACGGCAACCCGTTTATTTTGATTTATTGATACCAAACATTTGGCAACAGTATAAGAAGGTCAGACTTTACTTTACCAATAATCAAGAGATTGCATTTGACGGCATCATAGACTATGAACTCATTAGTATCAACGGTATTTTAAGAATTCCAATAACCAATGAAGATTAAGGAAGTGTTACATTTAAAATGAATAAAGAAAAATCTTTCAAATACTTTAACAGATTCATACAGGTTATGATGTTCCAACACGTTTTTCATTTCATCGTGTTGGTTGTTTCTATTTACAATGAAGATACACCACTTATTCAAAGAAATGTTTTAGTGCTAGGATTATATTTTACAATCATTACATGCTTCTTAAGTATATTTTGGCTATTTAAGTCACTAAAGAAAGAAAATATAAATTTCATTGGAAAGGTCTATAGTGGACTCTCCTATTTGCCGACAATAATCTTGGTTATTGCCTCAGTTCCCGGTGATATGCCATTACTTACTATAACAGTTGCATTACTCGTAAGTATCGTGGTTCTTTTAGCTGTTTACATACCGGTTATTAAAAGAAAGATTCAAAAAAACAATTGACCTAAAAGTAAAATTATAATCCTTTATAAAACAATAAATTATAACGACATGATCAGTCACTAAAGCCTGCTTGATGATATCTGTTTGGTTTGACTTTTAAAGGCGAAATTAGTAAATAAAGCCGTTATATGTTAAACTATATGTTATAAAGGAGGTATGATTGTGGACAAAAGCAAACAATTTTCAAAATGGCAATACATCCTATTCACAGTAATCATATTGATTATCATGGCACTAGGCATTGGACTTTTCATTTATGATGACAGTCAGGCTGCTAGTCCAAGCGAACGAACATATTTAAGTATGTTAGGCGTCTTGATTGCCATGTCACCAATTGTTCTTTTAGCGTTATTTCGGATACCTTATTCCAATTATGAAAAGCACAAGAAAAAAAGAAAAATAGATAATATGCAAATTGATATCCATTCTAAAAAAATAAAACTTAGTACGGATTTATTGGTAAAAAAAATCCAGGATGCAAGATTTGATTTAATAGAAACAGAATTAACAAATGTTTCGGTATTTCTTCATAAAAACAAGAAAAAATATATTGTGGTCAATGAATCAGAGGATCTGCAGCATGACTTAGCGCACATCTTTTCATTTTATTTGAACATTATCAAGAAAACAAAATCACTTAGCTTATTTGTTTTTACACATGCAGAGGCATTTGATGAAGAAAATAGAAATCTGATTGCTGAATATTATAAAAAGTCTTTATACAGAAACATTGATCAGATAGAGATTGTTGATGAACTATCTGAAGACGATTTTGATTTGCCTGATGTCAACTTCTTCATTCCAATCATGTATTCGAACAAGGAAGTCATTTATCCTAAGAAATATTTAGTTCAAAGAATGCTTAGACAAATAAAGATAGACGACAGCAAGAAGAAAAAAATGAAAATTATGCGTACCAAAAAAGAAAAATTGAGTGCTGAATTGTAAATCAGGTAAAAAAGATTTATAAAATGACCTTTTTTAACTGACTCAAGAGATTGTATTTTTCATGACTAGAATTGTCATTAAAAGTAAAATAAGTAACCCAAATCTCACTCGTTATTATACTTTTCACCCAAAAAGTAAAATAGTATCTGGAGGAAATAAATGATTGCTGTTGTTAAATCAAATCAGAAATTCTACTATACACATGTTTTTGCAATCATTATGAATGGATGGAAGAGTCAAATTATTGGATTTGATGAGACATTAACTCAGCCTATTTTCATTAACATATATAATGAAACGTTTGGGAAAAGATTAAATAGAGTTGTTTTTATTATTGATACCGAAATTGATTCACAGAGTTGGATAGAAAATAAGAAAATAAACGGATATAAATGGTTTATAGCAGTTGATAATGTTTTAAAACGAATAAAGAAACACAAAGAGATTGAACAAGATATATTGGATAAATTACATGAGTTGCAGTCGAAAACTAATGTCAATGATATTCATATGATAAATAGCAAACAAGATATAGACAATCTTTTTGCTTTTGCTTTTGGTTTCCATGATGCTTATGTAAAAAAAATCAATAAAAATAATAGAGGTTATCAAATCCTTTTTGATACAACCTGGGGATGTGAAATTGAATTTACATTGGAAGGTGATTCCAACATTCAAATCGAAACTGACCACGGTACCCAAGGTGAAATACTTAGTGCAAACATGTTTATAGAAAATCGATATGTCTATTGGGTTGATTCAAGTCATATCACATCAAGTGAAGAAATCGAACCTGGGTTTGCTTATTTTAGAGCACAAAACGTGATATGGAAATTTATCTTGGCTGATAATCAATGATTATTGTGCAAAAACCTCAATGAGTGTTTGAGTTAATTGAACTTTTCGAACGCAATCAAAGTGAAATTTAGATTTTTATACGATTTTTTACAATAAAAAAGTTAAACGCAATAAATTTCTCTACTATATAGTAGGAGGAATTAAAAATGCATGACAATGTTATAACATATGTATATACTATTAATGAAAGATGGTGAGGATATGAATACACAAATTAAGAAAATTGGCAATAGTAAAGGTGTCATTATTCCTGCAGCTATACTTAAGGTATTAGACTTAAAGGAAAGTGAAGATTTAACAATTAGAATTGAAAATAATGAAATCATTCTGTCTAAAGTAGAAGTTTTTGATCCAAAATCTTTGGATGAACTTTTTGTTGGATACAAAGGAACTTATAAGACTGAAATTGTTTTTGATGATGCCAAAGGCAAAGAAGTATGGTAAATCAAGGAGATATTATTGTAGATTTTGATCCTGCACTTGGCATGAACAAAAAGGCAAAAGACCTGGATTGGTCATCAGCAATGATACGTATCATAAAAAAACAGATGGACTAGCTATTTTAGTACCTATCACATCAAAGATAAGAACAGATTTTCCATTGCATGTAGATTTAGATCAAAGAACAAAAACACAAGGACAGATTCTTTGTGAGCAATTAAAAACTATGGATACATCTGCAAGAAATCTAAAGACGGTTGAAAAAATTCCTGCTGATTTATTGGACAAAACATTAAAAATCATAAAACTGCTGTTTTAAAGTAAAAAACCATTTCCTTTCGTGAATGCAATCTGGAAATGGTTTTTTATCCTATCAGATATCTAGGCTATATAGTGATATAATGTATTTGATGTATAGTATTTAGAGGTGTATTATGAATCCGTGGCAGGCAAGAAGATACATAGATATTTACAAGAGTAATCCTAATCAAAGCGGCATCAAAATTCGCTTTTATGGCATTGATCAACAACTTAAAATGATATTTAAAGATTTTACACTGTGGTTGCAAAAACAATATAGTTTTCCAATTAGGATAAATGTTAAAGTAACTAATAAAAATAGAACAAGATTAAAAACTGGTGAATATACATATGGATTGTTTAGATACGAATCAATGTATGAAGATGTAAAAATGATTATTCCTACGGGCGGCTATAATAAAAAATGGTGTGCCGCAGACATATTGAGTTCTTATGTCCACGAACTCACGCACTACATGCAATGGATTAATCAATTTGATCAAGATGATAATTCATCTGAAAGACAAGCGAATTATCATCGGTATAGAATTCTTGATAAATATATTGATGATATCAGTGTAGATGCAGGAATTATTAGGTTAATATTTGATAGTGAAATACCAAATGATTTTTAAATAAAGGTGATTATTATGATGTCAAAGAAACAATTTATTTACAGAATTACTGCTATAGCAGCTACTATCGTATTCATGATTAGTATCGGGATAATGTCTGGTTTTTATCAGATTATGTTTCATACTGTAGGAATTATTGCATCCTGTCTGCTTGTTACATCAATTATCATTAAAAACCAAGCCATAAGTAGTTTTACACTTGCAACACTGGTATTTATTAGTGGAGGAGGCTTTTTTGCAGCATGGTTTATGTCAAATAATTTTGATGAATGGACAATGACCATGCTCATATCGCTAATTTTATATGTTGTACTTTTATTGCTGGATTTATACAATCTGCCAAAAACGAAGTAATGTTTGATGTGAAAAGCAGTATTAAACAATATCTACCCAATGAAACTTAATCTATAAAAGAGGTTAAGTTTTTATTTTTGATGACAAAATAGGTTGATGAATACCCATATACATCGCTTTATTATGTTATAATAAGTAGGATAACAAAGGGAGTCAAATACATGGGATTTTTTGCCAATTTATTTAAAAAGAAACCGAAGAATGAAAAGTATCAAATGGGTTTACATAAGAGTAAATCTTCTTTTGATAACTTAAAAAAACTCTTGGATGAATCCGATTCAATCAGTGATGATTTATTTGATTCAATTGAAGATTTACTGATTTCTGCAGATATTGGTGTTGATACGGTTTTATTTTTTACAAGCGAACTTAAAAAAGAAGTTAAAAACCAACGATTTGAAACACCAAGTCAGTTAAGTGAACTGATTGTTGACAAACTGTTTGAAATTTACTTAAAAGATGAATTTGTTGATACGACTTTAAAATTTAATGATGGACTTACCAATGTCTATTTATTTGTTGGCGTCAATGGTGTTGGTAAAACGACAACCATCGGAAAACTTGCCAAACAATATAAAGACCAAGGTAAAAAGGTGATGATGGTTGCAGGGGATACCTTTAGAGCTGGTGCCATTGAACAGCTTCGTGAATGGAGCAAGCGTGCCAAGGTTGACTTTTATGCAAAAGATGCTGGCAGTGATCCATCATCAGTCATCTTTGAAGCATTAGAAAAAGCCACCAAAGAAAAGTATGACCTGGTATTAGTCGATACTGCTGGACGTCTTCAAAATAAAGTCAATTTAATGAATGAGTTATCCAAGATGAAGCGTGTCATTCAAAAGGTATTGCCAGAGGAGCCTTCAGAAACATTACTGATTATTGATGCAACAACCGGTCAAAACGGGATGAACCAGGCACATGTCTTTAATGAGTCAACCGATCTTTCAGGTATCGTTTTAACGAAGCTAGATGGCACAGCCAAAGGTGGTATTGTTTTAGCGATTAGACATCTTTATGACCTGCCGATCAAATATGTTGGCTTAGGCGAAAAGATTGATGATTTAGTACCATTTGATATCGAAAACTATATTTATAACTTATTTAAAGGATTCTTCTAATGGAACAATTAGCAAAGACCGAATATTTAAATCAACTATTTAGTTTTTACGGAAATCTTTTAACCGAAAAACAACAAGACTATTTCAAAAACTATTATCATTTGGATTTATCGCTTTTTGAAATTGCTGAGCATTTTGGTGTTTCTAGAAATGCCATTCATGATCAATTAAAGATTGCCGAAAAGCATTTGATTGATTTTGAAGAAAAGCTAGGTCTGTTAAAACAGGCAGAAAAAAGAAAATCACTGTTGGATCAGTTTGATCAAACAAAAGATGTAAAATATATTGATGCATTAAGAAAGTTGGATGAGTGATGGCAAATTCATTATCTGATCGCCTACAAATGTTTGTCAGACGTGTAACTGGTCGCGGTCGCTTAGATGAAACAGATATCGAAGAAATGATGAGAGAAGTCAGACTCTCACTTTTGGAAGCAGATGTTAATTTTAAGATCGTCAAACAGTTTACTGCAAACGTCAAAGAACAAGCAGTAGGCGAAAAAATACTCAAAGGATTAAATCCAGGTCAACAGGTTGTCAAAATCGTTCATGATGAATTAAAACGGATCATGGGTGAGGAATCTGTTGGTTTAATCTATGCAAATACCGGTATGACAACCATTATGACCATTGGTCTGCAAGGTTCCGGTAAAACGACAGCCATTGGTAAAATGGGTTTATGGATTAGAAAAAAAGACAAGAAAAATGTGATGTTTATTGCAGCAGACGTTTATCGTCCAGCAGCCATTGACCAGCTTGTAACCATTGGTAAAGGTTTAGGCATTCATGTCTATGAAGAAGGCTTAAAGGACGCAAGAACTATCGTTAAAAACGGTTTGAAGTATGCTAAAGACAACAAGTATGATGTGGTCATCATTGATACGGCAGGACGCCTTAATATTGATGAAGAGATGATGCAGGAGTTAGTCGATGTCAAAAAGATTGCTAGTCCCAATGAGGTTTTGTTGACAGTTGATGCGATGATGGGTCAAGAAGCAGCCAATGTTGCCAAATCATTTCATGATCAAATTGGGGCGACCGGTGTCATCTTAACCAAGATGGATGGTGATACCAGAGGTGGTGCTGCACTATCGATTAGAGAGATTTCTCAAATACCAATTAAGTTTGCATCAAACGGCGAAAAGATGGATGCCTTAGAAGCATTTCATCCAGAAAGAATGGCATCTCGTATTCTAGGTATGGGCGATATGCTGACGCTGATTGAAGAAGTGACATCCAACATTGATGAGGATGAAGCCAAATCAATGATGGAAAAGATGATGTCTGATTCCTATAACTACATTGATCTGCAAAAACAGTTTAAAATGATTAAACGAATGGGCTCCATTTCAAAAATTTTAGGTTTTATTCCAGGACTAGGTAAAATGAAGGAAGCACTATCTCAGGTTGATGATAAGCAGTTTGACCGCGTCAATGTCATTATTCAGTCAATGACGGAAGACGAGAAGAAGTATCCTAAACTGATTGACCAGTCATCCAGAAGAAGAGAAAGAATTGCCAGAGGTGCTGGTGTTCAAGTAGCGGACGTAAATCGCTTAAGAGACTCACTTGTTCAACAAAAAAATATGATGAAACAAATGTCAAATATGGACGAAAAACAAATGGAAAGACTATCTAAGAATCCTGGTGCTTTCCAACCACAGCCACCAAAAGTCAAAAAAGGCAAGGGCAAAAACAAAGGTGGATTTAGATTCTAAAAAAATGGGTAGTTTCAGCAATGAGATTACCTTTCATTTTATCCACAAATTATGTGGAAAAAAACTAGATACTAGTATGTTAAAATAACATACAAAGAAGGGTGAAGATGATGAAAAGATTAACATTAGTAGACGGTAACTCACTACTCTTTAGAGCGTATTATGCAACCGCATATCCAGGGGCTAAAGTACTGCAAACATCAACCGGCATTTATACCAATGCTGTTTTTGCATTTTCAAATATGCTTGATAAAATTATTGAACTATCAAACGGACATATGCTGATTGCATTTGATACTGGTGCACCGACTAAAAGACATCTAGCATATGAAGGCTATAAAGCCGGCAGAAAGGAAATGCCAGAAGAACTAGGCAGTCAAATTCCTTTAATCCATGAACTGATTAAAAACTTAGGCATTAAAGACTTTTCATTTGAAGGTTATGAAGCAGATGATATCATTGGCACACTGGCTAAAGAAGCAGCTGAAAAAGGTTATTTGGTTGATGTATATTCATCTGACCGTGATCTCCTGCAACTAGTAAACGATCAAGTGACTGTCCATATGCTGAAACAAGGCATGAAGGTCGTTGAACATTACGATCCTAAAAGTTTAGAGGAAAGATATGGTTTAACCCATCAACAGTTCATTGATCTCAAAGCATTGATGGGCGATAATTCAGATAACATTCCAGGTGTTCCTGGTGTTGGTGAAAAGACTGCAGTAAATCTGCTTCAAACATGGGGAACCATTGAAAACCTGATTGCCAATAAAGACCAAATCAAAGGAAAACTAGGCGAAAACATTAGAGCCTTTCATGAACAGGCGTTATTTTCAAAAGAACTGTCAACCATTGATTTAAATACACCACTGCCATTTACGGTTGAAGACACGTTAATGAATGATGCAGATGAGGACGCACTGATTAACTTTTACAAACGTCTAGAGTTAAAACAGTTAGTCATTTCCTACCGTAAAAAATCAGATGATAAAACCATCAATGTCGATAAAGATTTTACGTATCAAACACTAGAAAATGAAACAGAAATTAAAGCAGTATTAAATCAAAATCTAGCAATCTATTTTGAGTTTTCAGATTTCAATTATCATAAGGCATATTTATGGGGTGTTGGCTTATCCAATGGCAACAACCATTATTTTGTCAGCGAAGAATTATTTTTCAAGAGTGATTCCCTTAAAAACTACTTAAGCGACTCTACTTATGAAAAATATACCTATAACTATAAAGGTGCCAAAGTATTCTTGAAATGGAAAGATTTGTCGCTTTCCAATGTGACTTATGATTTACTCTTGGCAGCATACATCATTAAGTCATCAATCGGTAAAGAAGACTTTACAGCGATTGCACAATCCTTTGAAATCGACCATCTATCTTATGACGAAGAGATTTATGGCAGAGGCGTTAAAAAAGGATTACCGTTAATACCAAGTGATTATGAAACCCATATATCCAAAAAAGCATCAATCATTCATCAGTTAAAAGATGTGACCTTAAAGATCATCAAAGAAAGAGAACAACTGCATCTATTAAATGAACTAGAAATTCCTTTATCTGATGTCATTGCCGATATGGAATATGAAGGACTATATGTTGATGAAAAAGAACTTGCTAAACAAACCAAAGATTTAGAAACACGCATTAAAAACCTGCAAACTGAAATTATAGATTTAGCCGGTGTTTCATTT
>CAZIZJ010000020.1:0-4106 GCA_964543675.1 uncultured Acholeplasma sp.
GGCGCTTTAAAATAGACGGGGGTAAACCCGAAAATGCGCTTTCCAATAGGTGGGGGTAGACACCTATCAATCATGCTTTAAAATACATGGGATCACGATTAATAATCGTGGTCTCATTTGTCGTTATTTTGGTATGATAACGTCAAGGTTATCTATTATAGAAATGTCTTTGCTGACAGAATAAACAAACCTATTTTCTAATTAAAGAAAAGATTTAATGCGCATTAGGGAGTTTTCTTTATATCCGTTTGATTTGCGCGTTCTAAAACCTATAAATATAGTACCCCCATCTATTTTAAAGCGTACCTTTTACCCCCAATCATTTTAAAGTACTTTTTTTAGAAGATGACAGTTCGATCTCATACATTATCGAAAAAACGATTTCTAATGCAGGATATCAATTTCAAGGCTTCGATAAATCAGAAAACCTGATTAGAGCATTAGGTACGAAAATGCCTGATTTATTGCTGCTTGATATTCTTTTACCAGATATTTCAGGACTTGATGTATTAAAACGGGTCAGACGTTACTATAAAGAACTGCCAATCATTATGATTTCAGCACTCGGTTCTGAAATGGATAAAGTGAAGGCACTAGATGCTGGTGCCGATGACTATATTACCAAGCCTTTTGGTATACTGGAGTTGACATCCAGAATCAATGCACACCTTAGAAAAAGCCACGCCAAAAGAAGTTTCCAAAAAGAAAATCTTGTTTTAAACAAAGAAGCCTATAAATGCTATATCAATGAACAAGAAATCAATTTAACCACCAAAGAATTTGAAATCCTTTATTTACTGCTTAAAAATGATGGCAAGGTCGTTACCAAAGAATCACTATTCAACGAAGTGTGGCAAATGGATGTATCGATTGAAACAAGAACATTGGATATGCATATCAAAAGCTTACGTCAAAAGATTGCAGCTGCAAATTTTGAAATCAAGACAATCCGCGGGGTCGGCTATACGTTATAATTAAGATAAGGTGAGCACTAAATGAAAACACTTAAAAAGATGTTTATATTTACTGGCATAATGCTTGGGCTAGTTTTAACCATCTTTTTTATTGTTAATCAAATACTGAACCCAAATGATGACAATATCCATGTTTACTTTATTTTTTTACTGGTTGGCTTCATCATTCTGTTTTTAATTTATAAGTATTACCAACAACAAGAAAATAAGAAGCGCATCAAGGAAGAAATGAAATATAAAGCCAAAGGCGTTATTTTAAAAGATGTTGATGCCAAGGCAGAAGTCTTATTAAATGAAATTGACAGACTCAATAAAGAAATTCTTTACAAAGACAGTCAGATTTCATTCATGTCATCACATACCGGTCAAGGCATTATCTTAATCAATAAAGAGAAAAACATTATTTATTCGAATGCAGTAGGTGATGAATTGCTGCATCTAGTCGATACCAAAAACAATTCCTATATCGTTAAGATTAGATTTGCCAGCATCAAAGCGCAAATCGATAAATCCTTTGAAACTGGTGACTTAATCTCAAAAGAATATTTAGTGAACCATAAAAACATTTCATTAAAAACAATTCCTACCGGAGGTAAAGACGATTGTCATATGCTGGTTTTAGCAGATGACCTATCAGAAAAGGTCAATCTGCAAAACATGAAGAAAGACTTCTTCAGCTTTGCCGGTCACGAACTCAAAACACCGATTACCATTCTAAAAGGTTATGCTGAACTGATTTACCATCAAATCGTATCCGGCAAAGAAGCACATGATATTGCCGGTAAAATGATTGAACAAAGTGAACTGATGACTGCCTTCGTTGATGATATGCTGATGTTATCTAGACTAGAAACATTTACTGATGCACCATTGGTTGATGTACCGCTTAAGCTGATCTTAAATGAAGTATTGGAGACTTTTAAAAAAGAAATTCAAGAAAAAGAAGTATTGGTTAGAGTATTTGCTGAAGATATCACCTATAAAGCAGATATAGTCGATATCGAAAAACTATTTAAGAACATGATTGAAAACGCGATTAAATATAATAAAGAAAAAGGAACCATTGATATCAGGCTTGAACAACAAGCAAATCAGGTTATCTTTTCAATTCAGGATAGTGGACTAGGCATTCCAAGCGAGGAGCTTGATAGAATATTTGAAAGATTTTACCGAGTCAACCAAAGAAGAAACATTCAAGGAACAGGGCTTGGTTTATCGATTGTCAAGCATATCGTCAATAAGTATCACGGACAAATTGATGTGGCATCAGAAGTCAATAAGTATACTTGGTTTGTTATCGTACTATGATGATTTAAAATAAAGTGCAATAAAAAGCATTATAAGTGAATAAAAATAAACTTATATGCAAAATATTGCTTATTATCATAAAATGAATTATAATGATATTAGGTGATAAAATGAAAATATATGGATTTGAAACAAACGAGATTATTCTAAAGGAAATAGGCAACAGAATTAAATTAAGGAGAATATCTCTATCAATTACACAAAAAGAACTAGCCTTAGAATCTGGGGTTTCTTTGCGTACTATTATAAATGCTGAAATGGGAGAAAACATTTCTTTTAATCATCTCGTTTCAATTTTAAGAGTCATTAGAGTTGTTGAAAATTTGAATCTTTTAATACCAGAAACTAAAACAAATCCTTTAGAGATATTAGAATTGGGTCGTGGAAGGAAAAGAGTATCTAAAGTAAAAGAGATGGATAAATCAAATTGGAAATGGGGCGATGAAAAATGATAGTTGCAGAGGTGAAATTATGGAAAACAAGAATTGGAGCAGTTTCGATTGATGAAGATTCATCTTTTTGTACTTTTAAATATGACCCCCAATTTATTAAAAGCGGCATGAATGTTTCACCAATCATGATGCCTTTATCAGAGATTACTTATCAATTTCGAACACTATCTTTAGAAAGTTTTAAAGGATTGCCGGGATTACTTTCTGATGCACTTCCGGATCGATATGGAACTGCTATTATTAATGCATGGTTGGTGGCAAACGGAAGAACAGTAGAATCATTTAATGTCATTGAACAATTATGCTATATAGGCACAAGAGGGATGGGAGCATTAGAGTTTTTTCCAGATAAGAATAAAGCATCTAATCAAACAGAGGAAATTGAAATAGATCGACTTGTTGAATTCAGCAATCAGATTTTAAATCAAAAAGAAAACACTGTGGCAATCGATAAAGATGATTTAAAGGAAATTGTTAAGGTTGGAACTTCGGCAGGTGGAGCAAGAGCAAAAGCCATCATTGCTTATAATGAAGAAACGGGTGTTATTAAATCTGGGCAGCTCGATGCCGGCAAAGGCTTTACTTATTGGATACTAAAACTAGACGGAGTCGATCAAAAAGAGGAAACAGCGCACACTAGAATAGAATATGCATACTATTTGATGGCTAAAGAAGCCAAAATTGATATGAGTGAGTCAAGACTTTTTAAAGAAAATGAGCGATATCATTTTATGACTAAAAGATTTGATAGAATCATATTAAAAGATGGTTCTATGGATAAAGTGCATATGCAGACATTGGGAGCACTGATGCATGTAGATTATAATGAGCCAGGCATTATGAGTTATGAAGAGGTCACGCATACGATGTATAAATTGGGTTTGAAACCAAGCGATAATGAACAATTCTTTAAAAGAATGGTTTTTAACGTTATGTGTCGAAATCAAGATGATCATGTGAAAAATATTTCTTTTTTGATGGATAGAAAGGGAAAATGGTCACTTTCTCCAGCGTATGACGTCACCTACGCTTTTAATTCAAATGGAAAGTGGACTGCAGTTCATCAAATGTTAATTAATGGAAAAAGAAGTGATATAAGAAAAGAAGATTTATTAAAATCAGCACATGTAATGAAGATAAAAGAGACTAAAGCTTTAGAGATTATTGACGACGTCAAACGTGCGCTCTACAAGTGGGAAGAATTTGCTAAAGAAGCATATTTAGATAACCAAACAATCAAAGCGATTGGAAAAGCATTTGTCTCATTCTAAAACCACATAATATATTCGATAGTTAGGAGTCAAAATGAAAAGTGATTCGCATATAACACCTCAAAACATCTATGAGTTTATCAATGACTGTGAAAATCATA
>CAZIZJ010000020.1:4116-6208 GCA_964543675.1 uncultured Acholeplasma sp.
AAAGAGATTCATCTGATTCATCTTATTGTATTAAAGGATAATGATATTCTATTTGATTTTACCAAGCCACCTTATTTAAAAGACGAGAAACAATTGATGTTTTCGATTACCAAATCCTTTATGTCGTTAGCTGTTGGTATTGCTGCAGATAAAGGATTTTTAAGTATAGATGATCTGATTGCCACATACTTTATAGAAGAATTACCGGAGAATCCGCATCCTCATGTATACCAAATGACAATCAGGCATCTTTTAACGATGTCAAGTGGTATTCATGACGATACGTTTTACGATTTGTTTTTTAAAGATGATTGGATAAGAGCATTTCTAAATCAGGATTTCCCACATGAACCAGGTACATACTATGTGTATAGTTCTCATGCATCACATATGCTGTCTGCAATCATTCAGAAAGTAACTGGAATTAATTTACAGGGATTTCTTCAAAAACATTTATTTTCTATTTTAGACATTACCGATTACATTTGGGAAAATTCTCCCGAGGGGTACTCTGCAGGTGGTATGGGACTAAGTCTAACGGTTGATGCATTGGTTAAGTTTGCCAGACTGCTACTAAATAAAGGAGTATATAACAATCAAAGGATTGTTTCTGAAAAGTATTTAGAGCTTGCTACGACAAGACAAATGACTAAACAAGACAATGTCAATAATCCATATGCAAGGTTTATTGGTGATGGCTATGGTTTTCAATTTCATATTGGACCTAAAGCATATAGAGCAGATGGCGCGTTTGGTCAGCTTGTCATGATATATCCAGAAAAAGAGCTGGCTGTGATTGCAACCTCGCAATATACCAACTACGATGATTTTTATCGATTAATTGACCAACACTTCATCAGCAATGAAGCAGACGATAGCATTTCAAAAGAACAATTAGAAAATTACTTATCAAGTTTGACATATTGTCAATCACCAAATAATCAGAATAAACATCAAATTACTGACGGCACATATCTGTTGTCAGAAAATGAACTACACATCAAAAAAGTTCAATCTTTAAATAACCAAGTACGGTTCATATATAACAATGAAAAAGTAGATGTATTTGATATAAGTCAACCATCATATGGTCAAAGTCATTTCTTAAGAGATTTAAAAGTACATCATCAAAAACACTACTTAGAACCAACTTGGTTAAATAAAGAAACACTTTTATTAAAACTGCTTTATATTGAAACACCTTATGTTGTTACATATCAAATTAAATTTTTTGATACTGAGATTATCTTTGATTTTAAAGTGAGTGTCAATTTTATGTTTAAAGGATTTACGGCAAGAGGTCAATATGTTAAATAAACTTGCAATCAGTAAGAGAAGCGAACTAAGAGATTGGTTGCTTAAGCATAGTCAAACTGAAAAAGAATGTTGGGTAAAATTAGTTGTTAAACCAAAAACAGAAATGATTTCATATCTGAATGTTGTTGAAGAAGCGCTATGTTTTGGTTGGATCGATAGCATGAAGAAAAAAGATGATAGAGGAAATGCTTACCAAAGACTATCACCAAGAAGAAAAGGCTCTAACTGGACAGAATTAAATAAAGAACGCGTTAGACGGTTAGAAAGACTAGATTTGATGACTGACCAAGGAAGAGCAGTACTGCCTGATATGAGTGAGTCTAATTTTGTAATTGATGAGAAGATTTTAGATAGACTCAAAGAAGATCCTGAAGTCTATGAAACATTTATGTCATTTCCAGAGTTATATAGACGAATTCGTCTTGATAATATCCAGGGTTTAAAAGATGAGGCATTGTATAAGCATCGTCTTGATAAACTGATAGAAAACACCAAAAACAACATCATGTATGGTGCGTGGCATGATGATGGACGCCTACTTGATTTAAAAAAGTGATTATAGTTCACCAGACTTTACGCGGTCGATTAACTGAATCACTTTTTCTTTTATTAAATCTCTGGTTTTTCTAAATGCATCCAGTCCTTTTCCAGAAGGATCGTCTAGTCCCCAATCCTCTTGATGTTCATTGGGTAACCATGGACATTCTGCAGCACAGCCCATGGTAATAAGGATATCGGGTATCGGAATTACATCTAATAGTTTAGGGTGTTGGTC
>CAZIZJ010000020.1:6218-14878 GCA_964543675.1 uncultured Acholeplasma sp.
CCAATTTCACTCATGACAGCAACCGCATCAGGTTTGATTTCGTGATACTGTTCTGTACCTGCAGAATAAACATCAAGGACATCTTTTCCCAGGGTTTTAGCGAAACCCTCTGCCATTTGGCTTCTAGCAGAGTTATGGACACATACAAATGCTACTTTTTTCATGAATTTACCTCATAAATGATACATATATAGTTATCTTACCAAAAGAAGCGGATTTATTTGTAAAAACAAGGCGAAATGTTACATATATTTTACAAAAGAAGCACATTTGAAATGACTTATTTTTGCATGAAAAATCATGTAAGCATTTACATTCTTATATGAGTTGCAAATCTCTTTACCTTACAATATAATGAAAATACTCACTCATCAAGGCTAATTTAAACGCGTTTATAGTTTAGTGTTTTTTTATTTAGTAACACTATGCCTTGATGGTGATTAGTATCTCTAAACAATATGTGAAAAGAGGGGTTGTTACCATGGTTACCAAGATTAAAAAACGTGATGGAAGAATAGTCAGATTTAATCCAGAAAAGATTAATGATGCCGTCACAAAGGCATTTGTTGCTTCAGGAAAAGACGCTAAGAAGGCTGATGACGTCACAACCAGCGCACTAAACAAAATTGAGGAGCGTTTCAAGAATTTAGTGCCGACGGTTGAAGATATTCAGGACGAAGTTGAACGTTCACTGATCAGACTCAATTATTCTGATGTGGCTAAATCATATATTTTGTATCGTGAAGAACGAAATAAGGTCAGAGACAGAAATACAAGATTAATGCGTACTTTCCATGATATTGCATTTTCCAAATCAACCGAAAGTGATTTGAAAAGAGAAAATGCCAATATCAATGGCGATACACCAATGGGGGCGATGCTTAAATACGGCAGTGAAGGTGCTAAAGAGTTCAATAAAATATTTGTCTTAAACCCGAAACATGCCAAAGCGCACGACGACGGATTAATTCATATACATGATCTAGACTTTTTGACATTGACGCTGACCTGTTGTCAAATCGATTTAACGAAGTTGTTCAACGGTGGTTTTCAAACCGGTCACGGATCTTTAAGAGAACCGCAGGACATTAAGACATATGCAGCGCTTGCCTGTATTTCCATTCAGTCAAATCAGAATGACCAACATGGCGGTCAATCGGTTCCGAAATTTGATTATGATATGGCAGATGGTGTCAGAAAAACATATGTAAGACACTTCAGAAACAACTTAGACAAAGCATTTGAATTAAATGGCATCCATCTCACCGCACAGACATTGCTTGATAAAATCAAAGAATCATATCAAGTAATACCTAGTTTGAATAACCGAGCTATTGATACATACGTCAAAGGATTTATTGAAAATGATGTTAAAGTGGGTAAATTGCTTGATTTCGTTACCAAGGAAGCAACCAAAGAAACCATTAGAGATACATATCAAGCAATGGAAAGCCTTATTCATAACTTGAACACCATGCACTCAAGAGCTGGTGCGCAAGTACCGTTTTCGTCCATTAATTATGGTACGGATACATCAGATGAAGGTAGACTCGTTGTTGAAGCAATCCTTAAAGCGACACAGGCTGGTCTTGGTGCCGGTGAAACACCAATCTTTCCAATTCAAATATTTAAACTGAAAAAAGGTGTAAATATCGATAAGAAAGATCCTAATTATGATTTGTTTCAATTGGCAATGGAAACATCAGCGAAAAGATTGTTTCCAAACTTTTCATTCCTAGATGCACCATTTAATGCACAGTATTATAAAGACAATGATCCAAATACTGAAATTGCCTACATGGGATGCAGAACCAGAGTGATTGCCAATGTATTTGACAAGAGCCAAGAGATTGTCACCGGCAGAGGCAATTTAAGTTTCACATCAATTAATTTGCCAAGAATTGCCTTAACCACTAAAAACCAAACAGAGTTTTTTGAGAACTTGGATCAGGCAATGGATTTAGTGATTGAACAGCTGCTTGAACGCTATGATATTCAAAAGGCGCTCCACGTATATAATTTTCCGTTTTTAATGGGTCAAGGCGTCTGGTTGGACTCAGATAAGCTAAAACCGAATGACACCATTGAAAAGGTCATTAAACACGGTACGTTGGCACTTGGATTCATTGGACTGGCTGAAAGTTTAAAAGTGTTAGTCGGTAAACACCACGGGGAAGATAGTGACGCACAAAAATTAGGTTTAAAGATTGTTTCATTCATGCGGGAAAAAACGGATAAGGTAGCACAAGCTAAAAAACTTAATTTCTCTTTAATAGCGACTCCAGCTGAAGGACTGTCTGGGCGATTTGTCGCTCTAGATAAAAAGAAGTTCGGCATTATTGAAGGCGTTACTGATCATGACTTTTATACCAATTCGTTCCATGTACCGGTATATTATCCAACCGAGGCATTCCATAAAATCGATATTGAGGCGCCATATCATGCATTAACCAATGGCGGACATATCACTTACATTGAATTGGACGGCGATCCACTTAAGAATATGATGGCTTTTGAATCAATCATTAAGTACATGGGCAGAAAAGGCATTGGCTATGGATCAATTAATCATTCAGTTGATTATGACCCTGTATGTAAGTACGTTGGCATCATTAATGATGAATGTCCGAAGTGTGGCAGAAAAGAAACTGCTGAGCAGCCATTTGACCGCATCAGAAGAATTACCGGTTATTTAGTTGGAACGCTTGACAGGTTTAATAACGCCAAAAGAAAAGAAGTATCCGAACGTGTCAAACATTTCCAATCTTGAACTGAGAGTCAATAACCTGATTAATGAATCGATTGTTGATGGATTTGGATTACGGTTTGTCGTCTTCACTCAAGGATGTAAATTAAGATGTCCTTTCTGCCACAATCCACAGACCCATGAATTGGAAGCTGGAAAATTCATGAAGTTAGTGGACATTAGAAAAATGTGGAAGAAAAATCCCCTTATACATGGGATCACGATTAGTGGTGGAGAACCGTTTTTACAGCCAGAAGCAGTTTATGAATTAATCAAACTGGCGAAATTAGATGACTTAGATGTCATTGTCTATAGTGGATATACTTACGAGTCATTAAGTCATAGAGGATGTAAATACACTGAACAAATATTGAAGACTGCCGATATTTTAATTGATGGACCATTCATCCAGCAATTAAAGAACTTGAACCTGTTATGGCGAGGTAGCAGTAACCAGCGCATCATTGATTTAAAAGAGACAAATAGACTTCAGGAGGTCGTAACGCATCCTGATCAGCATTAAGGAGGTTACTTGTCGTGCTTGTCATATTTGATAGTTTAACTGGACAAACAAAAAGATTTGCAGGTAATCTGGGATTTGATAGTTTACATGTCAAACTTTATGAGGGGATACCGGATGATGATATTTTCCTCATCACCAGAAGCATTAACTTCGGCTTAATCCCTGATACAACAAAAGAGTTTTTAGATAAGTATAAAGATAGAGTCGTTGGCTGTGCGGTATCCGGCAATAAAAACTGGGGAACAAACTATGGTAAAGCAGGCGACAGGATTGCTGAAACATACGGCATACCACTGGTATTGAAATTTGAAGGGTCTGGTTTCAAATCAGATATAGAAGCAGTAAGAAACTGGATTAGACAAAAAGAAGAAGAGAAGAAAAAGGAGTAAGCATATGGATCAAAAAAGAGACATCATCCCTGAGTGGATTGTATTAAATAATCAAATAACGGATGAAAACGGTGATTTAAAGGATATTGATAAAGATAAGGCAGCGGCGAAAAGCTACTTCCTAAATGAAATCAACAGAAGAACACAGTTTTTTCATTCGCTAGAAGAAAAACTAGAATATTTAGTTGAGAATAACTATTATGAAAAGGAATTCTTAGATAAATATACTTTGGAACAAATTCAAACGATTTATGATATTGCATATGCTGCTAAATTCCGTTTTCCAACTTATATGGGCGCATTTAAGTTTTATAATGACTATGCATTGAAATCAAGAGACGGTAAGAACTTTTTGGAGCGCTATGAAGACAGACTTGCAATCAATGCACTGTTTCATGCAAATGGCGACTTTGATAAAGCTAGAGCGCTAATTAGATCATTAATCGCTCAAGACTTTACCCCAGCAACGCCAACACTATTAAACACCGGAAAGAAAATGCGCGGCGAATTCGTTTCTTGTTTCCTGCTTGAAGCGGGCGATTCACTAAACGATATTTCAAGAATCTCTGAGTTTTCAATGCAGCTATCTAAAGTCGGTGGCGGCGTATCGATTAATTTATCTAATCTTCGTGCCAAGGGCGAAGCCATCAAAGGCATTCCTAACGTTTCCAAAGGGGTTGTAGGGGTAGCCAAGCTGCTTGACAACAACTTTAGATATGCTGACCAAATGGGTCAAAGAACTGGTGCTGGTGCTGTATATTTGAACATCTTCCACGCAGACATTGAAGATTTTCTTTCAACTAAAAAATTAAACGCTGATGATGACATCAGAGTCAAGACATTATCGATGGGGGTTGTTGTTCCTGATAAATTCATGGAACTTGCCAGAGAAAACAAGGATATGTATTTATTCTATCCACATACCGTCTTTGAAGAATACGGTATTGACTTTGCTGATGTATCGATTGACATGAATAAATGGTATGATGTTTTAGCGGATAACCCAAAGGTTAGAAAAAGAAAAGTAAATCCTAGAAGACTGCTTGACATGATTGCATCCCTTCAAGGCGAATCAGGCTATCCTTATATTATGTTTTCAGATAACGTCAACCAGGCAAATCCACTGGATTTACCAGTGAAGTTCTCTAATCTTTGTACAGAAATCCTGCAGCCGACAATTACCTCGCATTATGGTGATTACGGCGATAATAATGATGATATTGGTATGGACATCTCATGTAACCTGGCATCTGGTCATATGGGCAACATGATTAAGCATAACACCATTAAAGAAACTGTCTTTGCAGCAATGGATGTCATGAACTCCGTATCTAACTATACAGACATTAAACATGTGCCGGCGGTTGCTAAAGCGAACAGATTAAACCGTTCAGTCGGTTTCGGTATTATGGGACATCACGGCTTTATTGCCGAAAACTACATTTTATACGGCAGTGATGAAAACATTGATTTAATCGATGTATTCTTCAGCATGATCAATTATTATTCGTTGCTTCACTCAATGAATAAAGCCAAAGAAACTGGTCTTAAATTTAACCGTTTTGAAAAGTCTAAATATGCAGACGGCTCATACTTTGATGGCAGAGGACAAGTATTGCCGAAAACCGATAAAGTAAAAGCAATCTTTAAAGACACTTATATTCCAACCAATGATGACTGGCTACAGTTAAAAGAAGATGTCATCACCTATGGACTATATAATTCACACAGACTGGCGGTTGCACCAAACGGATCGATTGGATACGTCATGTCAGCAACCCCTTCTTTAACACCGATTAAACAGTTGGTTGAAGAAAGAACCTATGGTAACTCAAAGACTTACTATCCAATGCCAGCCGTTGATAAGGCAGCATTCATGTATGAAACAGCATACCGTATGGATAACTTCAAAGTGATTGATGTCATCGCCACTGCACAAAAACATGTGGACCAAGGTATTTCATTTGAATTATGCATTACCTCAGACATTACGACCAGAGAACTTCAAAAATATTATTTATATGCGCACTACCAAGGTATTAAGACACTTTATTACACAAGAACTCAAAAGTTAAAAATTGAAGAATGTGAATCTTGTGCGGTTTAAGGAGGAAATACATCATGGCTGCAAAAGCTAAAAAAGCATCAACAATTAAAGAAGTCAGCTACGAAGGTGCCAACTGGAACCAAATGGAAGACGACTACACACAATCTTTTTATGAACAAAATTTGTCACAGTTCTGGCGTCCAGAAGATATTTCACTTCAGCCGGACCTAAACGTTTGGCATGTACTATCTGATGAGGTTAAACTGGCATATTCCAGAAACTTACTGGTATTGACCTTTCTTGATACGCATCAAGGTGATATCGGCATGCCGGTTGTTGCCAGATCGATGGACGATCATTTCCACCAAAGAAAAGCAGTCATCAATTTCATGGCTGCCATGGAAAACGCAGTCCATGCGAAATCCTATTCAAATATCTTTATGACCTATATGTCCAGTCCTGAAATTGATGAACTGTTCAAGTGGGGCGAAGCACATAAAAACCTGCAAAAGATCATGAGATTGATTGTTGGTTATTATAAAGAACTTGATCGCTATAACTATTTAAAGAAGTTCGATGAAGACAACCCAAGTTTTAAAGAGGTTGACTTCAATGTGGCACAGTGGAAAGCGATGGTATCATCGGTTTTCTTAGAAACTTGGCTATTTTATTCAGGCTTCTATTACCCGCTTTTCTTCTATGGTCAAGGAAAACTGATGCAGGCAGGCGAAATGGTCAATTTGATCTTGCGTGATGAAGCAATCCATGGACTATATATCGGTAGACTGGCTCAAGAGATTTATGAAACCTTTGATAATGATTTACAGGAAAAACTGCAAGAATGGCTATATGCATTCTTGCTGGAACTCTACCATGAACAAAATGAACTCGTTGAATCGATTTATGATGCAGTTGAATTATCGCATGACGTTAAAATATTCGTCAGATACAACGCAAACAAAGCTTTAATGAATTTAGGGTTTGATCCATACTTTGAATCAGAAGAGGTTAATCCGGTTGTTTTAAACGGATTAAACACTGAAACAAAGACGATGGATAACTTCTCAATGAAGGGTAATGGCTATCAGAAGATGAAGAGCGAAATGTTAAAAGACCAAGACTTTATCTTTGAGACAGAAAAAATTATTCAATTTGGAGGTAAAAAGAAATGAGTGTTGTAATGCTCACTAAAAATGACTGCCCACAATGCCAGGCATTAAAAATGTTTCTAAAATACGGGCTCAATAATAAATATGAGTCAGACATCAGAATCGTCAATAAAGAATCGGATACAGAAGAATTTGAAAAGCTTACCTCAGAATACGGCATCTTGAATTTGCCGACATTGATTGCTGACGGTCAAGTGTTGATTAGAACACAGCCAACACCAGTTGTTGAATTCTTAGAAAAACACGTTGGTAAAAAATAAAAAAGACCGAAGTCTTTAAAAGTGGCGGGGGCAGCAGGATTTGAACCCACACAAACGGTTTTGGAGACCGGTGTGCTACCGTTGACACCATGCCCCCACGCGCTTTAATAGTATAGCATAAGTAAAAATAGTTTTCAATAAGAAAAAGAGCGATTATTCTTTATCGCTCTTTGGTTCTACATCACTGAATATTTGTTGTTCTTTGGCTAGATTGCCTGCAACATCTGCTGGATTAACCAGTGATGGTGTCATTGGCTTTTGAGGATTTTTACTTCTGAATTTTGCCATTACCTTTTTATGGAAGAACCAGAAATAAGGAATAACGATAATCAATAATAAGTAAACACCAGATACGATCCAATAAATATGATTATATTCGGATAAATCAGGATTTAGATACGTATCAACAATCGAATAAGATTCGATCTCATCCGCAGTTATTTCACCATCCGCCATCAAGATACTGCTAAAACTATAATCTGAATGATTTAAGATGAGATTTGTATCCTTAGGTGAAATTAAACCGGATGGCATGGTGCGATTGGCACCATTTTGTTCAGTCATATAAAGCGGTACTTTGCCTTCTACATTAGGAATATGTGCATAAACATAAATAGCAAGTACATCAAAAGTACCGACACCTAAAGTTGTTTCACCTGAATCATCAGGATTGTCTCTGTAATTTGCAAGCAACGCCGTTGAGGCAAAGACAACATACTTTGTAATATTTTCACCGAGTACGATACGAACTACTTTCTCGACGTTCGTATCTGGTCGGTGAACGACCAATTCTAATGTATAGCCGTTAACATCTTCACTGAAATGTTCAAATGAAATGATGAAGCCATCATTATAAATATTTGATTCAGGAAACGTACTATGCGGGACAATCAAAGGATAAAGCGAAAAAGTAATCTTATACGCATCGTCGATAGCTTCATCGACGTTTGAGTAACTTTGGTTACCGATCTTTTCGTCAGAATAGTAGATGCCCCATAACCCAACTTGTCTAGCAATTGCCTCTTGATAGTCTTCAGCAGGCTCGATATAGTCAAGACCATAGGCTAGTTCCACAAACGGATATCCATCAGCAACAATCATAAAAAGAAAAAATATAAATACCAGGTATAGTATTCTTCCAACCCATTTCAACATACATTCACACAGCCTTTCTATACTATGATATCAAAATATACAAAGATTTCTTTAAAAAACTTATTTTTCCACTTTTTGAACTTTACAAAAATTAAAATATTGGTATAATATAACTTGCGCTAAGTATGGCGGTCGTGGCGAAGTGGTTAACGCATCGGCTTGTGGCGCCGACACTCGGGGGTTCGAGCCCCCTCGGCCGCCCCACTCAATTATTTAGGCCCATAGCCAAGCGGTAAGGCAACGGACTTTGACTCCGTCATCGTAGGTTCAAATCCTGCTGGGCCTGCCATCTTAATATACAAAGTCCACAGAATCTTGCGGGTGTGGCGAAATTGGCAGACGCACTAGACTTAGGATCTAGCGCTTTACGG
>CAZIZJ010000021.1:0-14760 GCA_964543675.1 uncultured Acholeplasma sp.
TTCTAGCGGTCCATGTCCCGGCAACGTTACTTTAATTCTATCTTTATACTTTGAAGCCAGTACTGCTTTTAACAGCGTAATCTGATTTTTCTCTTTAGCATATCTGCCGGTTGAAACAATATGAAAAAATTCTTTGTCTTCAGTAACACTTGCTTCAAAAAACTTATTGGATACGCCATTGGAGATTACTTTAATGGTGGTCGGATAATGACGTTTTTTTAATTCTTTGGCAATAAAGTTCGATGGTGCATGCACTTGATAAAAATTACCATAGAACTTTCTGAATTTACGATAAATCAATGTGTTGATAAATCCAAGTTTAGAAAGTCCGGCGCCATACGTAATATTTTCTGGTTGAATATGAAATGACGCCGTTGTTGGAATGCTCATTTTTTCAGCAATCCTTCTAGTAACTTGGGATGTTTTCCACGGTGTAACAAAATGAACGATATCAGCGCCAGTGAGTGCATCTACAATCACTTTTTTATCTGGTTTAGAAAAAACGACATCCTGTTTTTTGGCAACCGCACTGACAATCGGCATATATCTTTCCTTAAGAGAATATAGCCCCTCTATGCCACTTCCTGTCGATAGAATGCGTATGTCATGACCTCTTGATTTTAAGCTGTCAATAAAACGACGGGTTGTAATCGTCGTTCCGTTTGTTTGATGTAAATAATTATCAATAACAAATACAATAACCATACATTCCTCACGCTTCTTTTCTAAATTTATTATATCACATCAAGTGATATAGCGCGTACGGTGTCATAAGAAAAAAGAGCTAAAAATAGTTTCGCTTTATTTGTTGTTTAGACAAGCGTTAAAACAGTAAAAATATCAACTTACAAAGTTAAACCACTGACTAGTTTGATGTCAACTTTCATTTCATCAGAATTTGACGGCAAAGTTATTTGGCTTTATATAACGTTTTTAGATAGCATATAAAGATGTTTTAATGAAAAGATGTGGGGATAAGTAAATATGAAAAGAATTATAGTTCTACTATTAGTAATGTTTGTTTTTACATTTTACCAGTCAACAACATATGCATTTGATGAACTATCACTTGAAAATAGCATCATATCCAATAAATAAAGGAAATTTAATAATGTGACTAATCCAAGTCAAATAGGTTAATATATGTCATACTTCCCAAAAAAACTAAGCAATTTAATACACGAAAATAACATGAGTTATGAGTATTTAAGCGAAAAAACTCAGATAAATGCAATGCTGCTTAAAGCATATGAACGTGGTTTAGAACCAAATGAACATCATCTTATCACATTAAGTGATTTTTTTGGTATTACGGTATCTGAACTATATTTTAAAAATCATTCATATGCTGCTGGAACTAATTTAAGCAATTATCAAATGAATAAGTATTCGTTGTGGTTTCAAATAACGTTAAGCTTTTTGACTTTCCTAAATATATGTTATATGTTGATGTTTAACAGCATAGATATAGCCTTATATGTTCAAAGTTTCTTGACAATTATCGTATTGGTTTTAGTTTATGCTTCTAAATTTATAAGAGAAGTAAACTCATTGTTAAAAGTAAAACACAATTATAGAATTACATACATATCTTTAACGGCGAATTTTTATATATTCTTGTTGTACTATATTTATTTTGGCATTGCATTCAAAGGCGGTGATGAGGTTTTTATTGTTGCTGCATTAATTCCGATTGCTATTTTGTTTGTATATGCAGTGATTTATTTGATTAGAATAATTCTAAATCAATTCAATCCGATTCATTTGTATAATAATGCTACAAACAAAACACTAAGAACAATAGAGTCTAGCTATGTTTTGATCACTACGTTCATTATATTTGGTTCTACATATTTGTGGATAAAGGATTTTTATACACCAAGTTTAAGTTTCACTCTGTCTACTATTTTATCTACTGTTCCAGTACTATTCATTGTAGAATTTGTTTCTTATGTAATCAAGAAAGTAAAAGAACAAGATTTGTAAAAAAGAAAACTCACTTGCATTTTTGCCAGCATATGTAAGTTGGTTGTCTAAATTTGTTCAAAAATATGCTTAACCCTTCTTATAACTTTTATTCCACTAAAAAAAAACAGAAACTATTGATTTAACAATAATTTCTGTACTTTTTTATTTGCTGTCCAGTTTAATCAAACCGTTTCAAATTTTAGCTCTTCTTGGTTAATTATGGTAATAAGTCTTCTAAGTCGTCAACATCATCTAGTGCATCAAAGAGTGCTTCAAACAGCGCTTCTTGGTCTTCTGGCGGTAATTGATTAATTGCATCAATTACTGCTTGTGGATCAGCTTCTGGATCATTTAAGAACTCGTTGAATGCATCTTCAACATCTGCATACTGCGGATCACTTAAGACATCTGCTAGCGCATCACCAATTGCTGCTTGTAGATCAGCAAGAATCTGTGCATTGCCACCAACTGGCAATAATTCAAATCGAATATATTGACCATGTACTGAAACATCCTGTACTTCAACGCCTTGGCTTGCAAATTCACCTAAGAAACCTTCAAGAATAATTTGGTTGCCAGAAATGATTTCATTTTCGCCAATCAAACTTAAGACAGCTGATACACGTTCATTTGAAACCGATACTTCGTCACCAATATCAATGGAGTCAACGGTAAACACTAAGTCTTGTCCGTCTGCTGAAACAGAAGGAATTGCTTTCAAGGTAAAGTGTGTCTGGAATGTATTGACTGCATCACCTTGTTTATTCAACTTCATAATGATGGTAAAGTGTACTTGGCTGCCAACAAATCTTGCAAATAACGGTTGTGTAGACAATTCGTAGACGCTTGAACCTAATTCGATTTCCTGAGAAACGTTCATACTATCGCCAACGTAATAATCAAGCAATTGGTTGAATGCGTGTTCATGCATGTCATATTTCAATGTATCGCCACCACCAAGTGATGAGATCAGCAATGACGTTAATTGACCAGTAAACATTTGTTCTAATTCTTCATCGCTTGAAATCGTACTGTTTAATGTATATTGGGTTTCAGTTGAACGCATTTTACCTAAGGCAAACGATAAACCACCGGTGCCATCGCCAAATCCTGAACTCAATAATTCTTCTTCATCAAGGAATCCTAATAACGCTTCAAGCATGACACGGCTGTCATCGCCTTCTTCTGCAATTAAATCAATGATGTCCATTGTATTTAACCAGACTGACTTGGTTGCTAAATCATAATTACCGAATCCTGATACAACCTCTGCAATGAATCCGTTAAGATCGGTTTCGCCAAACAGACCAAATCCCCAGTTTGCTAAATCATACATCCAAAGAATTGGCAGGTTACCAAAAGCGATATTCTTAACGACCAGTTTGTATTGCGTTTGCAAAACGCCGCTAATTTCTACCGGTTCAATATCAACACCTAGGTCAATGAATACGGTTGTTTGATAGTAAATGCCCGAAAAACCAGCCTCAACACCAGCTTCAATCGTCATGCCGCCTTCATAGAATCCTAAAGTAACACCTTTGAATCCGCCGTTTTCCCCAAAAGGCACTGCATATTTTCTTTCTGCTTCCGGTATGTTTTCGTCAGTTGAACCAAAGTTTGGATTATTTGCTGCATAAAGATCCTTTAATGCAACATTGGCTTCCGTCTTCGTAAATGTAAAGCTAAATTCTTCTGCTTCTTCATCTGCTAAAAATTCATCGAGCTTATAGGCTGCGATGTCATTGAATGATAATGAGCTTCCCGCTTCAAAATCCTCTACAGGTGGTGTATATCCTTTATACATAATAGCCAATAGAATAATTGGAATCAATGTAATGATCAATAGTAATATACCCACAATTTTAAATAATAGTTTGATGAGTTTAAACATTTTGTCTAATCCCCCCTTCACAATATTTATTATATAAATTTTTCTCTTATTTTTTCGTATTATTGCTTAATATGTTCAAAATTAAGACTGGAATTCCCTTTTAAGTAATAATTCTTTTCTGCCCTATATTTTAAATTCTGGTAAAAGGCTGCAATGCCGATCATTGCTGCCTGATCGGTACAGTATTTAATTTCCGGAATAATTACTTCAATATCGCTAATGCTTTCGGTAATCCGCTTTCTTAATCCTTTGTTGGCAGCTACTCCGCCAGCAACAATAACTTGTTTAACTTTGAGGTTCTTGGCTGCCTCTTTAGTCTTCTCGACCAACACCTCAGTAACAACTTCCTGAAAAGATGCACAAATATCTTCTACTTTAAATGATTCATTTCTTTGTTTCATATTATGCACTAAATTTAAAACAGCGCTTTTAAGTCCAGAAAACGAAAAGTTATACGGATCGTTTTTCAAGAATGGCTTTGGCAGTTTATATTTTACTTCGCCTTGATGTGCCAACTTATCAACAACTGGTCCACCTGGATAAGGAAGTCCTAGGATTCTAGCGACCTTGTCATATGCTTCGCCGACTGCATCATCAAGCGTGGTTCCCAAAAGCTCAATATCTAAATGATCCTTGACAAGCAATAACTCGGTATGTCCGCCACTAACCAGCAATGTCAGTGCCGGAAATTTTATTTCGTTATTGATAGCTGCTGCATAAATATGACCCAGCAAATGATTAACACCCATTAATGGCAGCTTATGTACATAGGCAAAAGTGGTTGCTGCATTAATGCCAACCAATAAAGAACCAATTAGTCCGGGTCCTTGGGTAACGGCTACCAAATCAATATCCGATACCTTGATATTAGCTGTATTAATCGCTTCATCAAACATATAAAGTATCATTTCTATATGCGCTCGTGATGCGATTTCAGGGACAACGCCACCAAAGCGTTCATGGATTTTGATTTGCGATAAGACAGCATTCGATAAAACTTCTTTACCGTCTTTAGTGATTGCTACTGATGTTTCATCACAAGACGTTTCTACTGATAAAATAATCATGCATCCACCTCCAGCATCATAATGTGTGCATCTTCGGTTAAATAATAGTTTGAAATCTTATGGACATGGTATCCCCCATATTTCTCGTAAAACTTAACGGCACGAAGATTACTTTCCCTGACCTCTAAAATCACTGAGACAACACCTTCGTTTTTCAATTCAGTTAGCATGTTTTCAAAAAGCTTGCTGCCGAATCCCTGATTCTGATACTCTATATCAATTAAGAAATTCAAAATATCGGCGCGTTGATCAACGACACGGTATCCAATATAGCCAATAACCCTTCCATCTTTTTCATAAACATAAATTCTGGAGAAAGGATTTTCCAATAGTTCCTGCTTCAAAAAAGCATAGCCCATCGTATGACCAAGTATTTTCTCTTCCAATTCAGAAATGTATGCTAAATCCTTAAGTTCCGCTTTTCTAATCAAGTTTACTTTCAGCCTCGGTCTTTCTCAAATAATTCGGTATCAACGCATAAATATCTTCAACGGGTTCTCCGTACTTCAAAATAACGGCACCATCTACTTTAATTGTTTCATGGCTTAAAATCAACAGCTGTTTCTTATCCAAATCAGACAAGTCATCTAAGTGTCTGATCTTTTCTTCTTTTGTCAAAATGCCTTGTTTAAATCCGCCAGAAAAACCTTGATTGTTTCTAGCGTCATGCCAAACCAGTTTTTCTTCTTTGTATCCGGATGATAAAAACAACAGGCTGCTTATTTTCATTATTTTTACTTTTGATGCATAGCCTAACATCTTAGCCGTCATCACGCCAACTCTAAGTCCAGTATAAGAACCTGGTCCAACGCCAACGACAACACTTTCTAAATCTTTGACATCCAGCTGATTTCTATTTAATAAGTCTTCAATTAAAGGCACAATAAAAGCCTGATGATCTGATTTCCCTTGTCTATAAATCGAATCAATCGTCTTTTGATCATCTTGCAGTATAAGTATCATCGTATCGGTTGATGTATCAATCAGTAAATGTTTCATAGTTTATCTTCCCAATCATCTGGAATGTGATGCGACAAGATTTCAATTTTCCGCTTGCTTTCTGAAAGCCAAGTAAATTTAACGACAACATATGCGTTTGGCAATAACTCGCTCACTCTATATGGCCACTCAATCACTGAAAAACTGTTTTCGTCTTCAATGTATTCTTCCAAGTCAAAGTCAGTACCAATCTCCTGCAGACGATATAAGTCCAAGTGATAGAGCGTTCTATCGCCTTGATATACTTTCAAAATGGTGAAGGTCGGCGAATTGACTATATCCTTAATGCCTAATCCCAGTGCGATGCCTTTTGTAAAAGTCGTTTTTCCAGCAGATAAATCACCTTCTAGTAAAACAACGTGTACTGAAGGTGGTAATGCTGCAACAAGTCTTTTTCCTAACGCAATCGTTTCTTCGCTAGAATTTGTTATAAATGATTTCATTTTTTACCAAGTAATGCAAACATGTTCTTCTTATATGCTTCAACCCCTGGTTGATCAAATGGATTGACCCCTAAAAGATATGCAGACATTGCACAAGCAATTTCAAAGAAATAAACTAAATATCCAAAGTGATACGCATCCATCTTATCGATTGTTAATAAGATGTTTGGTACCTCGCCATCAATATGCGCCATTTGTGTACCTAAAAGTGCTTGTTTATTGACATAGGATACTTCTTTGCCGGCAATATAGTTTAATTTGTCTAAATCAAATTTGTCTTCAGGAATCAGCAGTTTATCTGTCTTTTTAACCTGAATGACCGTTTCAAATAAAATGCGTGCACCATCTTGAATTTGTTGACCTAAAGAATGAAGGTCAGTCGTAAAGGCGGCTGATGCCACAAATAAACCTTTTTTGTCTTTTCCTTCTGATTCGCCAAATAATTGTTTCCACCATTCAGAAAAGAAGACTAGTCTTGGTTCGTAGTTCACTAAAAACTCTATTGATTTACCGGATTGATGGAGCATATATCTGGTTGCTGCATATAAATATGCCTGATTCTTCTTTAGGCTTGGATCTTGTGCATCATCATATGCTGCTTGTGCACCTTTTAATAAAGCTTCAACATCTACCCCTGCAAAAACAAACGGCAACAACCCAACGGCAGATAAAACCGAGAATCTGCCACCGACATTATCCTCGATAACAAACTTCTCGTAACCTTCGTTGGTTGCTAGCTGGTATAAAGCACCACGCGCTTTATCTGTGGTTGCAAATATTCTCTTTCTAGCCTCAGCTAAACCATACTTGGTTTCTAGATGCTGTTTTAGGAATCTAAATGCCACTGCCGGTTCTGTCGTTGTTCCTGATTTTGAAATGACATTGATGGCATAGTTCTTTTTATTCAAATACTTCAGCAAGTTCTTTAAGTAGTTGGCTGATAAATGGTGTCCTGCAAAGATGATTTCTGGTTTTGACTTTTTAAACGGTTCTTTTAAAAATTCAAGTCCAGCTTTTGAACCCAAATAAGAACCACCAATACCGACAACAACCAAAACATCTAAACCTTTAAATGTCTCTTTTAATTTATATATTCTTTCAAGTTCTTTCTTTTCGTATGCATACGGTAAATCTAACCAACCTAAAAAATCACTGCCAGGTCCGGTTTTTTCTTTAATCATTTGATGTAATATCGTAACTCTCTTTTGAAGATCATAGACTTTATCATCTAAAAATTGTTCTGCCTTTTTAATATCTAGTTTTACGCTCATGTTGTTAGCTCTCTTTCTTTATTTCTATCCATTCTTTTAATTTTTTCTCTACTGATCTGAATCCGATTCTAATATCAACTTGTCCGTGAACTCTTGGATGAATCAATTGGGCAAGTTTATAGGAAAGCTGCAGTTTTTTTGCTGCCTCATCAATTTCTAAAATACTTGCATAAATCATTTCACCAACAGTAAAGAGTTTATTGATATCTGAAACATATCTGTCTGATACCTCTGATATATGAATCAAACCTTGATAATCTTGATACTCAATAAAAACACCATAGGGTTGAATTCCGGTTATTTTGCATAAGATGCGTTCATTTTTTTCCATAGTTGACATCCCCTAATTATTTTCAATTTATTATATCACTTCTCACCCCGCTTATAAAGATATAATCTTTAAGTGCTGATATTTTTAACTAAAATAAAAAGCACAATTGCTTTTTATGTGCTAATCTTTGCCATTTTTGTTCGTTATAATCAACCAATTATAAGATAATATTTAATTTTGTTCGCTGTGTCCTACTTATTTTCATTTGATTTTGACCTTTTGCAAGCTAAATGATAACTCAACTAATCTTGCAAAAAAATCTCCCCGTTTGGGAAGATTTTGTCTTTCATTTAATAAATTCGTTTTGCCCGCATAAAGGTATAAGTAATCATAGCGGCAGGTATGATTACCCCCAGTAACCAGCCAATAACCAGTTGAAGATAAATACCTATGGGTAAAATATTATAAGCAGATATTCCATAAAGATAAAAGTAATAAAGTGAATACCCCGCTATCGGCAATGATAACAGCGTCACCAAAAGATTTCTTTGTTTATTTTGAAATTTACCTTGATGATAGTTTAAGGCAAACACATAAACAGCAATATAAAGCAGTATATTCAGCACACCTGATACTGTCAATATGAGGGCTGGCGTTCTAACGAAGGTAAAAATGGCATTAATGATCATCATTGCTGATGCCAGTACTAAAATGTATTTACTGTTAAGATTGTTTTCTAAATAAAGCGCTGCTAGAAACAAGACCACTGACAGATTTGAAACTATCACGTAAATATCTTGATTGATTGCTGCAGAAAACAACGTATAGGCGAAATATATGATAAAGAATATGAACATTACCAATTGTCTTTTTGTCATTTGCATCATCTATTCCTCATTGTTTCCGATAAATACACCGATATTGTACTTACCTAATATATGTGCCACAGCCTGTGGAATTTCTCCGTATAAGACAACTTTGGCATCTTTTAATTTCGTATGAATTTCATGCTGCAGTATTTTGGCTGCCCCAATGTTTGACGTATGCATTATTTTAACATAAGGCGTTACGCCAAAGCCATTATATTGTGAAACAATCTCTTTCAAAAAGTTATTGATGCTCGATTTGCCAAAAACATGTTTAATGACTTTGAAGCCACCATCAAAAGTTAGTGCGTAATATATCGGCAATAACTTAGTCAATACCTGCATCCCTTTATTGGGTGAATTCAGTATGCTGATCTTTGAAATGTTATCGGTTAAAAGATAAGTTATGCCACTAGCTATCTTTTCTTCTAGTTTCATCAATATATCTTTTAGCTTGAGTTGCTTGTTGTTATAATAGTCAAGCATTTCTAGTAAATAGTGGATGCCTGGACCAAAAGTCTTGGTATCGATAATGATGATATTTTCATCATTCTGTATCGTTTTAGCAAGTACCGCATTTCTTACGGCATCCGATAATCTGCCTGCAGATAATAAACAAATGATTGTTTGATACCCTAAAACTCTTTGCTGGTCAAATGCTTTAATGAATTGTTCTGGTGTTGGCGCTAAAACCTTCACTGCTTGTTTATTCGGTAAATCATCGGGCAATTCACCATCATTAAATGTTTTTTCACCAACCATAAAAGATAAAGACACGATACTCGCATCTTTAAATATTTGTTCGCTGAATTTATTGTTTGTTGTAGAGTCTACAACAACACCAAAGGTTCTCATAATACTCTAAATAGTAAATAACCTAGTAATGCGATTGTAATTCCGATAATCGTTCCAACCAAAACCTCTTTTGGTTTATGTCCTAAAGCTTCTTTTAACTTCTTTTCTTCAACATCGATGTTTTCAATTAAATTCAATCTGAGTTTAATGAGATTGAGTTCTCTTGCATGTTTAGATGCCTCATAACGGATCCCCATGGAGTCATGGACAACAACTAGTGCTAGGACTAATGATATTGCAAAAGCCAAACCTACAGTTCCTGTATCATTATACTCAAACATACCGATAGAGGTTGCTAGCGCTGTAACTAATGCACTATGGCTAGACGGCATACCGCCAGTTGATAATAAAATAGTTTCATCAACACGTTTATTAACGATGGCATCAATAAAAAACTTACTCACTTGAGCGATGACCATTGCTGCGATTGAAATAAGGATTACTGCATGTGGTGTTGACATCATCTATACTGTTACAACTGCAATAATACCAGGTACATTTTCTAGTAGCATTGTTTCTATCCCTTGCTTCAAAGTAATATCGATTGCTGCACATCCATCACAAGCACCGCCCATTTTGACATAGACAATACCGTCTTCGATGTTGACAAGCTCAATGTCGCCACCATCACGTTGGATGTATGGACGTACTCTTGTAATGATTTTATTGACTTGTTCGTTCATAATTTCAATACTCATTCTACAATGCTCCCTTAATTTTATATAAATAATTATACTTTATTTTGTTCAATTTTAATACGCTTTAGCACAAAAAATGGGCAATTATGGTTACAGGATTCGTTTAAGTAATCTGGAATCTTCTTATAGCCATTTGTTCCTTTAGGATCTTGCGAGAACCCTTTTAATCTTAAAAGTTCTGATGATAAATCGCCAACGATATATGTATAGCGATCAAAGGCGACATCAACATATCGCTCTAAAAACTTTTGTATATCAAATGCATCACGGTAATTTTTAATTAGTTCAAAATTGCCGATTTCTGTTTCTATAATCATTGGTAATCCTCTTATCCTGCAATATAATCGTCAAGTGGAATATCATATCCTTTTGGTTCAAAGTCTACTGTTTCACCTTCATAGATTATACCAATTTTATGGATATTTTGATGCAATTTAAAAAATTTGTCAAAATATCCTTTTCCATAGCCTAGTCTGTAGTGGTTTTGGGTGATGCCCAGCGCTGGTACCAAGCACAATTCCAGTTTGCTGGTAATATCAAATCCGAATTGCGGTTCATGCAGCCCAAAACCAACTTTTTTCAACTTGGTATTGGCATCTACCTGAAGATACATGATTTTATCGTTAACAATCTTTGGATATCCGAAGATCTTATCCGGATACAAAGTAATTAACTCAGTCAAATCGATTTCTCCGCCTGCCGGATAAAATATGCCGATAAAATCAGCCTTCAAAAAATGCTCCGATTCGGCTAAATGCGCTAATATATGGTTTTTTGCTGCTAACTTTTTTGTATTACTAAAACCCAATCTTTTTTCAATTATTTGTTTTCTTAATACACTTTTTTCCATTTTTATCACTTGATGTCTTTAAAATAACATCCATGCCCCTTATACTGTGGTAATTGTGCAGTTTTTAGTGCCAGTGATGCGTTTTGATATAGGTCTTGTGCATTAACTGCATCGTCATACATTTGTGCAACGCCAATAAATACTTCAAGTTCTGCTGTAATTGATCCGTACTCCATCACCATATTCAAGTGATTTTCTTCAGCACGGAGTCCGTTTTGAAGTGATGCCATCTTTCTTGCATCGGTAATCGTCAGTGCGAACTCCAAACCAGATAGCCGATATATATCAGAACTCTCAGTAACAAACGATTGTTTCAGTCTTGTAATATATTGTGCCATCAGCATGTTGCCGACTTCTCTGCCATGCAGCTCATTGATTTTAGGTACGTTCCTTAAATTAATGATTGCCAGCTGAAATGGTCTGCCGTTTTTAATCAGTTGCTTGATATCTGCTAATAAGTAGTTTTCATCTTTAATGCTGTCTAGTATTTCAATATTGGATTTTCTGAAGTGGGCTGCATGAATTGGCGTAATCGTTCCCATGATGACTGCATGCTTTCTGTCTTCAAATAATCTTTTTCCTTTTTCTTTGACCCAAACGTATGTGCCATCAATGCGTAACCGATATGATGTGGCATATGTTTGTTTGTTTGGTGTTAAGTCCGAGATAGCACTTAAATACTTTTGAAGGTCCTGCTGATCAATTAAATTTCTGTAGTCTGCTAATGATACGGTATGTGAAGGTATTTTCAATCTTTCGGTTAATCTGTCATTTAGCCAAATGCTTTTTTCATCCAAATCAATGAAGAACAATCCTTCGTCTGATAGTTCTAGTGTAGCAATGAATTTATGGCGAATAGACTCTAATTCAGAGTCGGTCGCCTTAAGTTCCTTTTCAACGACCATTAACTCTTCGTCACTTCTTTTCTCGCCTACACACATGCGACCGCGATATCTGCCTAAAACATATATGGGTTGCATGTTTAGGTGAAGGATGATTGTTTCACCATTAAAGTTCTGAAAATAGAGCTCCATCGTTTCTGTTTCATTTGGTTTAACAGTTTTTCTGTATTCGCTGAAATACTTCTCTAGTGCCCTATCGTTGATATCTTCACCATTCATTTTAGTAAATCTAACCTTGGAAGTAAACACTTGAAAGAACTTTTTACCAATGACCTCATCTTTATCCAGGTTCAGTTCCCTAAGCAGTGAAATCGAAATATCCTTGATTCTTTCCTTACCATCAACCACATAATAAACATTCCATTTGGTATTTTTGATTCCTTTAATGAAGAGTTGATAGTAAGAGCCGTTGATGATTGCGTTCCTAAATGTTTGGTACAACGCCAATAAGAAGATGCCGTAATTCAAGTAGGTATAGATGACATAAATCATCAAAAATGTTTCATCGCTAACAATCAGGTCCTCATAAAAGAAAATGAGTACGATAAAAGCGGCAACATTCATGAATGAAAATGTTAGCCTGTTCTTTAATACCCTTTCTTTTAAAATGGATTCGGTAATCACTAATACGATAATAAAAACCGCAATAATCACTCCGAATATTGGATGTTGAGCAAGCGAAGCCATATGATCCCCTTTTTATTAAAACTTAAATAAGTTCTGGATAAATGTATTTAACGAAAACCGCTACTAAAGCAATGACGAATGCCACAACAAACACCAGCCACTTATGCCTATCAAAGAACTGAACGATTTTGTCTGATAAATCTCTTGAACCAAGGAAACGAACGGGTTCAAGTAAAAAATGAATAATCTTTTTAACCAACATATTTGTTTCCTCCTATTTCATGAACAATGATAAATACTCATTCAGCGTATTTTCATCTTTCATCTTTGACATCACGCCATTGATAGCGACCGATATGCTGCCAGTTTCTTCTGATACGACAATTGTCAATGAATCGGTGATTTCTGAAATGCCTAATGCCGCTCTGTGTCTAGAACCGGTTGTCTTCTCAAAGTTCTCATTTGAAGAAAGTATGAAGTATGCCCCGGCACAAATCATCTTATCGCCTCTGATGATGACGGCACCATCATGCAATGGCGTATTCGGCGTAAAGATATTAATCAACAGTTCATGCGAGACTTCTGAGTTCAACGTGATTGCTCGTTGTGCGTACTGATCAAGCGTATTATGCTTTTCAATGGTAATCAAACCACCGATGTTGTTTTTAGCAAGCAAAACCGCCGCACGAATGATTTCGTTTTTCGTTCGGTCGCCACCCATGTAGATGGATCCTGATTTAACCGTTTCTTTCCAAAGCGATTCGAGCGTTAACCGAATATCTGGTGCACCGACAACCAAAACGAAAATCAGCAACAGGAATGGCAACGCACCATAGACTTCACTGGATAGCGGCAGTCCAAGGGTTTGTGCCAGCCAGAAAATAAACATGATAAATACATAGAACATGAACATTGATAACATCCGTTTATTGTGCAGTACAAATTTTAGTACCAACAATGCTAAGATGTAGATAAGATAGAAATCAAGGAGCGTCCACCACGTTAATTGTTGTGTCCATTCTGGCATAATGATACCCACTTTCGTTAATAACTTTAATTAGATTATATCATAATATGATATCTTTTTAATGAAGCAAAAACACAAGTCCGTGTTATAATTCTTATAGTATATATTAGTATGCTGGTTTCAATTAGATACTTAAAACAAGAGGATGATAACCATGGAAGTTTGTTTAGTTGAAAAAGCAGTTAATCTGTTTGGTGAAAAATGGAAATTATTGATTATCAGAACGTTAATGGACGGTAAAAAAAGATTTTCCGAATTAAAAAGAAACATCGATACGATATCTCAAAAAGTGTTAACTCAGAATTTGCGTGCTTTGGAACAGTCTGGACTGCTGTCTAGAACGATTTATCCACAGGTGCCGCCCAAAGTCGAATACGAGTTAACCGAACTGGGTTATAGTTTAAGACCGATTATTGTCGCTCTTCGCCAGTGGGGAGAAACTTATGCAAAAACTTGATAGAGCACTTTTGGTTGCAGCAAATTATAAGACTGATTACATCATCACCAAGCAATCGATTGATGAGTTAGAGGAATTAGCGCTTGCCTGCAACATTAAAACGATTGATAAAGTCATTCAATCAATTGATTCAATTGATCCTAGATACTTAATCGGCAGCGGTAAAGTATTAGAAATCAAGAAGATGATTGATGTCCTTAATATTGATATCATCATCTTTGATGATACATTGTCAGCAGGACAGTTAAGAAATTTAGAAAAGGAATTGGATATTCAGGTCATCGACCGATCTTTTTTAATTCTGCAAATATTTGCAGATCGTGCAAAAACCAAACAAGCAATCTTAGAAGTATCGCTTGCACAAAAGCTATATTTACTGCCAAGACTGGTTGGCATGAACAATTCTCTTTCTCGCCAAGGCGGCGGTTCTTTTAATGCAAAAGGACCTGGTGAAACCAAGTTGGAACTGGACAGACGTAAGCTATCTGTTGAAATAGCCTTTCTTAAACAAGAACTTGCCAAAATCAAAAAAGAACGGGCTGTCAATGTCGTTAGACGTAAAGAAAAT
>CAZIZJ010000022.1:0-12925 GCA_964543675.1 uncultured Acholeplasma sp.
AGAAAAATGCTTAATGACTGCATCTTGGATTGGCGATAACTTATTAAAATTTAGTTTTTGCATCATATCTTTGATTTTCACAATAATCACCTACTGCATTATAACATAATTATCTGATGAATTTTTCGTATGTAAATAGATTAAATGGTGTTTTTTTATCTTTTTTAAGTATTAAGTTACTTAAATGCGCACCAGCCAGTCTTACCAATTCATTTTCAAAAATCTCTTCAAAAAGCGAATCAAGTGCGTCTTTTAAAACAACTGGATCATCGGTATGTTCTTTTAAAGTAACTGCCCTAGTTACCAGCGTAAAATCTGTTTTCTTTAACTTAAAACCGACTGTTTTGGAAAGCATCTCATAACGCTTCATTTTAGCCAGACAATCATCTAGCTGACGATGAATTTCAGCTAAAATGACCGATGACTCTGATACATCATAATTAAACGTTGTTTCAGAGGAAATGGATTTGGGTACACTGTATTTATCGGGAATAATGATGTTTGAGCCTAAACCTAAGATGTCGTTTCTATGTGACATGTATGATGATTCCTTCATCACACCCAATATCTTAGAAAAATTATTTGGATCCATGAAATCACTGACCGTATGAACATCTATTTTTTTTAATCTCGGATAAGTTTTTTTACCAATGCCTTGAATTTCTGCAATATCTAGTGGATAAAGTATTTTTTCGATATCCCTTTTTCTTAAAACGGTAATGCCCATTGGCTTTTTCATGTCGCTTGCCATTTTCGCTAAAAACAAGGTTGGAGCAATGCCGATGCTTGAAGGCAGCTGATGTTCAATAACCAGTCTTTGCTGAATCTCTTTGGCAATTTCGACTGGATGCTTGGTTTCAGATAATTTAGTGATATCTAAATATGCCTCATCAATTGACCCTTGCAAGATTAAATCGCTATAATCTGACAATAAATTGATAAATGCCATACTCTTTTCCTTGTAAAATGCGAAGTCAGTTGGCACAATCAACAGCCTTGGATATATTCTTAACGCCTCTGCCACGCCCATACCTGAATGAATGCCGTATTTTCTAGCTTTATAACTGGCTGTTGAAATGACGCCTCTGGTTGATTGACCTGGTCCACCGACAACAAACACCTTATTTTTCAAATAAGGTTCTTTAATCATTGCACAAGTGGCAAAGAAAGCATTTAGATCGATGTGAAATATAATTTTCAGATTTTTTTGCAAGTACATTCTTCCTTTAATATCTATTATATAGTATAATATTATCAGGCAAAAATTTTTGGAGTGGTTTATATGGCAAAAAATAAATTAGTAAGTAATAAAGTTCAAAGAAAAGCAGATAAAAGCTATGCAGTATTTAAGAATCCAGCAGAAACATTGATTGGCAAAATTGTTGTTGGTTTGATTCTTTTTGGTACGATTGCAGTTATCCTGATTGCAGCAGTCATTGCTGTGGTTGATTTCTTTAGTTAATTCTTGAATATCTTAAAAATTAAATTAAAATAAAAATGAACTTTGAGTGATCAAACGTTCATTTTTTATTTTAGATGATACCTATTTAACTGTTATTAATTTCCGTTTGATTGTAGGAAAACTGTCAAAAATAATTCACCGATTCGATTAAGTAAACTTTGTTTCTTGTTATGCTTTTTCATAAAGACACCTTCTTTCTTTTATACTTATGCCTTTATTAAAGGACTTGAAAAGAGGTTAAATAAAAATAACCTTTTTTACCAAGTTTCTGTTTAAATACTTTCATTCGTTTGTCGTAAAGCATGTTTCTGTTTTTGGTATAATCATTATAACACATATATTGAAAATAAATGAAAGATTTTCATGAAAAAATCATTATCTTAAATCATTTGCTTTATTAAGCCACTGATATAAAAAAATGTGTGCGATATTTGCACACAATTTTCATTTTTTAATGAGTGATTTAGCTTGTTCAATAGCAAACGACGATATTTGATCATCGGATAACATCCCTGCAATCGATAATATTCTTTCTTCGGTTGTCAATGCTTTAATGAAGGTTTGCATCCGATCGTTTACTTTTTCTTTATAAATGAAATAGTGATAATCTGATTTGGCTGCCACTTGCGGCAAATGGGTAATTACTAACGTTTGAATATCATTTGAAATTTCTTTCATTTTACCGGCAACCTTTGATGCTGTTTTTCCTGATATACCGATATCGATTTCATCAAATACCAGCATTGATAAACCAGAGGTTCTGGCAAATAAAGACTTCAGTGAAAACATGAATCTAGCCTTTTCGCCACCACTGGCTACCTTGGATAAGGCTTTTAATGGTTCGCCTTCATTAAGAGAAATCATGAACTCAATGGTATCAATGCCTGATTCATCTAAATGCATGCCCGGTTTGACTTCATCAAAGATGATTTCAAACTTCGCTTTTTCTAAATCAAGTTCCTGAAGCGATGTCGTAATTTCTTTTTCTAGCACTTTAGCTAGCTTAACCCTTAAGTTGTGCAGCTTCTCTGCAACGATAAATGCCTCATTATAGGCTAAATTGGCTTTATTTAGGGCTTCTTTCAAGTAACCTTCATAATCACTCGAAATTGCTAACTCTTCCTTGATTTTAGCCAAATAATCAACCAATTCATTAATTGGTTTACCATATTTTATTTCAATCTTGTTTAATTCAAATACTCTGGCTTGGTATTGGTTGAATGTTTCATCATCAAAATCAAGGGTCTTTAATGAGTGATTCAACTGTTTAATGCCTTCTTCTAAATTATAGTAGCTGTCCTCTAGTATTTTGGCAAGCTCTTTATACGCTTCATCATAATCACTGATTTTAGTGACTTGTTTATAGGCTTCATATAAGTAATCAGTTTGAAAGGTATGTCCGTGCAGAGCATCATTGGCAATTGTCAGCGCCGTTTTTATTTGGTCGAAATTCTTTAATTTTTGAATTTGATCCGCTAATGTTTCTTTTTCATTGATGCTTAACTTTAAACCATCTAATTCTTTGACCTGAAAGGTTAAAAAGTCAATGCGTTCCAAACTTTCAGTTTTTTTGTTGGTCAAGGATTCATAATGCTTTTGTGCATCCTGATACGTGCTTCTTTTAATTAAATACGTATTTAAAAGCTTGCTGGTCGCTTCAATATCCATTTGGTCAATAAATGATACATATGCTGATTTATCAAGCAGCATATAGGTATCGTTTTGACCATGAATTAAACCAATGCCTGATGAAATGAGCTTTAGTTTGGCTAAAGTGATGACTTCATCATTTAATTTAACGACATGTTTTCCGGTTGAATCTATTTCTCTGGATAAGATGATTTCATTTGGCAGCGATAAACTATCCATTTGATTGGAAGACAGTAAAAAAGTTCCGGTAACAAGCGCTCTTTTTTCGCCGTATCTAATGTATTCTGCATCGCTGCGTTTACCAAAAAGCAGTGATAAAGATTCTAAAAGAATGGACTTACCACTGCCTGTTTCACCAGTCAGTGCCGTGAGGCCTTTACCGAATTCAATTTCTAAATCATCAATCAATGCGAAGTTTTTAACCTCTAATTTTTTTAGCATCGGTTACTCCTTGCAAATGTAAAATAAAAACTCTTGGTTGCCGTCTTTTCCTTTAATCGGAGACTGGGTATATCCTTTAATCCTGAAATTTAGACTATGGATATGTCGAATTGTTTTATCCAATACTTTCTGCAGTACTTTCTGATCTTTTAAAATACCTTTTTTAAGTCCCTCGCCTTCAGTTTCAAATTGTGGTTTCAACAAAAAGACAATTGAATCCGTTTGGCTACTTAAATGATTTAAAATCGGCAAGACTGATGTAAAGGAAACATCAACGAGACATAAATCATGATTTGGTAGTTTAACATCTAAAATATTGGTTTCTTCAAACGAGGTTACTTGTGGGTGGTTCTTTAACTGTTCAACCATTTGGTCTTTGCCGACATCATAGGCATATACATGGAATGCCCCTCTTCTTAATGAAGCATCAGTAAATCCGCCAGTTGATGCACCAACATCAATAATGTTTAAATCCTTTAGACTGATATTGAAGACATCAAGGGCATAGACTAGCTTTTCGCCAGCCCTTGATACATAGATTTCTTCTTTTTTAATTTCAATATGATTGGCATCAGTTACTAAGAAACCTGCCTTAGTAATCTTTTTTTCATCAACAAAAACATACCCTCTTTTAATTAGATCACTAATCTTTGATCTAGATAACTCAGGGTGTTTGTTTGCCAAATGTAAATCAAGCCTCATGCCTTGGTTTCAACAATCAAACTTTCGGCAGCTTTTATCATATCGTATAAAGCCTTGGATAATTCTAAACCCTCTTTATACTTCTTAATTGAATTTTCTAAAGTAATATCCTTACTTTCTAATTCTTTAACCACTGTTTCCAAACGCTTAATGGTTTCTTCAAAATTCAGTTTTTCACTCATTTTTCTTTTCCTCTTTACTGATAACTTTGGTTTTTACTTTACCGTCTTTCAATTCTATATCCAAGAAATCATTGATACTTACTTCATCAACCGATGTTAATACCTTACCGTTTTTACTGGTTAAGGCGAATCCTCTGTCCATCACCGATAACGGATTGATTGATTTCAAGGTTTCGGTTAAATGGCTTAGTTTGTAGGATTTATGAATCAGCTGGTTTTCATAGTGATGTCTTAATGTATAACTTAAATCACTTAATCTTTCTTTAATTCTTTCCACCTTATCTTTAGGTGAAACCAGCCTTTGTTTAAGGAGATTTGACTGGTAACTCAAGTCGGTTAAGTATGAAGCGAAATGTTGATGTAGTTTTTCACTTAAATTGATGACATTCTTTTTTTCTTGTTCAAGTTTCGATTTTGGACTAGATACGGATAGTCTTTCATCTAAATTAAGCAAGTTTTGATGCATGTTTTTTATCTTCTCACTTATATAGTACTGGAGTAACCGTCTTTTTTCTTTTATTTCGTTTAATAAATCGTTAACATGAGGCGTTGCCAGTTCAGCTGCAGCGGTTGGTGTTGGTGCACGAAGGTCTGATACATAGTCTGCAAGCGTTGTATCGGTTTCGTGACCAATCGCTGTAATAATCGGGATTTTAGACTCATGGATGGCAACAACGACCTCTGCTTCATTAAAACTCCAAAGGTCTTCAATTGAACCGCCACCACGTCCTAGGATGATGACATCAACCTCATCATCTAAGTTGGCTTTTCTAATCTTTTTAACGAGATCATCTTTTGAACCATCGCCTTGAACAAGTACTGGATACAAAATAATCTTACTTAGTAGATATCTTCTAGAAACGGTTGTCTTAATGTCTTCAATGACTGCACCGGTAGGCGAAGTGATTACACCAATGGCTTTAGGAAATTTAGGAATCGGTTTTTTTAGTGCTTGATCAAAATAACCAAGTTCTTCAAACTGCTTTCTTAATTGCTCATATTTTAAGTAAAGCTCGCCGATGCCATCTAAGGTTAACGTATAAATTGAAATCGAATAGGTACCTCTGGCTTCATAGACTGAGATGTAGCCTTCAACTAAAACCTTGTCGCCTTCTTTAGGTTCAAAAGAAAGGCTTTTGGCATAGGTAGAAAACATCATCGCTGCAATCGATGCTTTCTCATCTTTCAATGAGAAATATAAATGTCCTGATGAATGTCTTTTAAAATTAGAAATTTCCCCTTTTAAAAATATCTTTTTTAAATGGGGATCATTTTCTAGTTTCATTTTCAAGTATGAAGTTAGTGCAGTAACCGTTAAATACTGTTGTTGCATAAATACCTACTTTAAGTTTTTATAAATATTATCTAAAAGTCTGTTGGTAAACTTATGTTGTTTCTCATCATCTAAATCGGCATAAAGCTTGGTTAGTTCAATGGCTAAGTTAATGATGACCTCGCCTGGCAATTCTTTAGCTAGCAATTCAAAAACTGAAATTCTAATAATCGCTAGATCAACTTTATTTAATCTATCGATTGTATAATTGGTTAGATTGCTGATAATGACCTGGTCAACCTCTTGGATTCGGTTAATAATCAAGGTTGCTTTTAACTTCATTTCATCGTCTAAATCATTAAAATCCTTAAATTGAACCCCATCATGAATTTGGTATTGATAAAGTACTTCCATTAACTTGGTGTACTTGTCAAATAAACTTTCTGTCATATAAAATACCTCAGCATTTATTATAACATTTTTTATGGCTATAAAAAAAGGATGAACATATCAATATGTGCATCCTTTATGTTGAATCTAAGTTCTAATTTGTAACCAAGCTGTATCAATTAATGATTTATTGATTGATGAATAACGATATGTTTCATCTTGTGGACGAAACACGATGTTATAGTGTTCTTCATAATCTCCAGCCCAATCTTCCAAGATAGCGTCCATCACTGATTGTAGTGGTGTTGAGTAACCAACATAATCCGTATTTTGATACGCATTATCGTATTCTAGCATGAAGTTAATGAATTGATAGATTAAGTCAAGTTGGCTTTCACTGACATTCTTAGGAATAACAAAGCCATCAATCCAAATGTTTGTTCCTGATTCAGGTGCAGCAAAATCAAGGTTATCGTTTGAATCCATTAGATAGACTGCATCACCTGAAAATGAAACAGCAATATCATATAACTCATCACCAGCAACATTCATTTCATCTAAAATGTTTGAACTGATGTATCTAAGGTTTGAGCCTTGTGCAGCAATAACTTCTTGTAGCCATGCTGTTGCAGCATTCACTTCTGACTGTGATTCCGTATTGACAGAATAACCTAAGTCTTTAAGTGCCGGCAAGTAACCTTCTCTTGAGGTATCATATAAAGCCGATGTATATTTTGATTCTTTTAAGACAGCCCAACCAAGTTCAGCAACATCATCGCTTAATCCAGCAACACTTGCATTATAAAGCAATCCAACATTACCCCAGAAATAAGGTACAGAATACTCTAATACATCAAAGCCATTTGGACCTTCTTTTAACTGATCTAAAATCACTTCAAGGCGTTCTGCCAAATCAGTGTCTCTGTCAAAAGAAGTAATTCTTTCCCAGTCAATTGGTTGAATGAAATCTTTTTCTGCTAATTCTTCAATCGCATAGTCAGATGGTACAACTAAATCATACTCTCCACCAGATGACAACTGTGAAATAGCTTGTTCATTTGATTCATAAGCGACAGTTCTAACTCTGATGCCTGTTTCTGCTCTAAACTGAGCTAGCAATGATTCATCTAAGTAGTCAGTCCAAATATAGAGTGTAATTGTTGGTACATTAGTACACGCTGCTAGTACGAATGCTGTGATGCTTACACATATTAATGCATATATTTTCTTCATTTTAATTCTCCTCTTCTTCTTTAGAATTTATTCTTTTTGTTTTTATGTAGTCAAAGATTACTTTGCTACCAATAAAGACCATAATGATGCTGGTTAACGCATTCACAATCAATTCTGTGGTTTGCGATGTATAGAGATATGATGCAATATTTTGGAAGTTACCACCAACGAAGTAGGAGATAACAAAATCATCAAAACTCATTGTAAAAGCGATGGCTGCTGCTGCAAAAATCGCGACTTTCAATTGAGGGAGGATTACCTTAAATAATCCTGTAACTGGTGTTGCACCTAAGTCGTATGCAGCATCAAGTAAGTTAGGATCCAAATTCTTGATTTTTGGATAAACAGTGATAATGACATAGGGTGTACAAAATGCAATATGAGCAAGGAGCATGGTGCCAAAACCTCTGGCAGAAAATCCAATGCCTGCTGATAAAATCAATAGCAACAAGGATAATGCAGTAATAATCTCTGGTGTCACAATTGGAATGTTGTTAATAGCCAGCGTGAAATCCTTCAACCATTTTTTCTGCCTTGAGATGGCAATAGCTGCAAATGTACCGATAATCAGTGAAATGGCAGTTGCACAAACTGCAACTAAAACCGTATTTGATACTTTTTCTAAAAAATCTTCATTCGTAAACAAGTTGATATAGTTATCCCATGTAAAATTGTTGAATGTAATGGCACTATCGTTCTTACCAATCTTTTGATTAAACGAGAAGATGACCATATTGACGATTGGTGCATAAATGAATAATAAAATAACACCTACAAATGTCCACGAAAAAATGCCGGTTGTTTTATTTTTCATGATTCCTCACCACCTTTGAAGCGATCAAGCTTTCTTAACAAAATGATGATGACCAGCATCACAACCGATAAAACAATGGTGATTGCTGCTGCTGTGTTAACAAATCCTTCGGTTGATGCACTTCGCATCACCATAAACTCAATTTGCTTACCAATCGAAAACTTACTATTATTACCTAGTTTTTCAGGAATAATGATAGTAGTTGTTGCCGGCAACAAGACTAAGGATATGCCTGCTATGACACCAGTTAATGATAAAGGGAATACAACTTTGACAAACGTTTGAAACTTATTGGCACCTAAATCTGCTGCTCCCTCAATGTAATGCTTATCCATTTTGGCAAGCACTGAATAAATCGGTAGCACCATGTATGGCAAGAACATATAGACCATACCAATATAAGCAGCAATATCATTATTAATCAAGTAAGGTCTTAACATCGGTAAGACATCACTTGATGTAATCAGTCTAAAGATTGATTGTAGGGCGTAAGTTCTTACAATCATGAAAATCCACATCGTACACGTAATTAAAACAATCAATAAGGCTTGGGTAGACTTTTTTTGTCTTGAAATAATATATGCTAAAGGATAACCGATGATGACACAAATAATTGTTGATACCACAGCCATCCACACACTAGACATCATTTGCTGAATATAGCCTGTATGTGAGAAAAATCTAATATAATACTCCAGTGTAAATGTTGTTGATAAAACGTAATTGCTTTCAGTTGATTGCACACTATAGAACAACATGATAATCAGTGGTACAATGATTAACCCAACTAAAATGACATAATATGGGGAAATGATCCAATCATTAATCGATAGTCTTTTATACCACGGCTTGTCATCAAGCCGTTTGGTTTGATGTATTTTTTCCATTACCAGATCTCCATCACATGGATATCTTCTGGCCACCAGTCAATATCAACCTCGGTACCAATTTGAATAAAATCAGTGGTATGGATAGTAAAAATACGTTGTTCAGTTTTGACATCGATTTCAAAATGGACACCTTTAAAAGTAACTAAATCAACAACACCAGGTATTTTTCCTTCACCACGTTTTTTAATGTCTAGATCTTCTGGTCTTAAAACAATTTCAACAGCTTCATTTTCTTTAAAGCCTTTATCAACACATTCAAAATCCAAACCATCAAAGTGAACTAAGAAATCTTTTTTCATAATGCCTGAAACGATGTTTGATTCGCCAATGAAGCTTGCCACAAATTTATTGATTGGCTCATTATAAATTTCAACCGGTGAACCAATTTGCTGAATTTCACCTTTGTTCATAACTACAATCTTATCACTCATTGTTAACGCTTCTTCTTGATCGTGCGTCACAAAAATAAATGTAATACCCGCATTTTTTTGAATCTCTTTTAATTCATACTGCATTTCTTGACGTAGCTTTAAATCAAGTGCTGCCAATGGTTCATCAAGTAACAGTACTTTGGGTTCATTGATTAAAGCTCTTGCGATTGCAACCCTTTGCTGTTGACCACCAGATAATTTATTAATGTCACGGTCAGCAAATGATTCCATATCAACCATCTTTAAAAACTTATCGACTTTTTCAATAATGATTGCTTTGTATTTTTTTCTAGTCAATTGCTTTTCTTTAAGCACTGAAATTTTCTCGTTATATTGCGCCTTAATTGCTGCTTTATCATTGCTATCTGCATTTTTTAGTGCGTCTTTGAGTTCTGCTTTATGTTGACTGATTTCTACTTTATATGGCTTGTTATATTTTGCAATATGATCTTTCGCTTTTACTCTTAATCCGAAAGCAACATTTTCAAAAACATTTAAATGTGGGAATAAAGCATAACGTTGAAAAACTGTATTGGTTGGTCTTTTATAAGCGGGCAAGCTTAAAATATCTTCGCCGTCAAAAAGCACCTCACCACTTGTCGGTTCAATGAATCCACCAATAATTCTTAACGTTGTTGTTTTTCCACAGCCTGATGGTCCTAGGAATGTAACGAACTCGTTGCTTTTTATTTCTAGGTCAATTCCTCTTAAAACAACTTGACCATTATACTCTTTTGTTACATCTTTTAATTGGATTAATGCCTTCATCAGTTAACCTGCCTTTTCCTAGTTTACTCACAGTAAAAAAATAAATTGTTCAGTATGTTAAAAGTTTATTCACACTTAACTGATGGTTAAACTATAATAAACAGAACTGCATATATTATATATAATATTTTTTATATGTCAACAAAAAAACACTACCGATTATCAAGAAAAAAGTGACCTCATTAAGGTCACTTTATACTAACAAGTATCTGGCATATAATCGGTTTGAATTCTAAGGATATCACCATTGATGATATCGGTATTTCTTACCTCAATTTCATCGAGTTTCAACCACTTAAGTTGTTCCTCGGTAAAGGGGGATCTCATCCGATTAGTTAGCACATATTTTTCAGGTTTATTTTGATTTAAAAACTGTTGAACTGTCATGATAATTCTCCTTCCTTGATACCTCAATTATACCACCATCTGTGATGCATCAGCTGTTTGGCACAATTATCAGAGAATTCCCACCTTCTTGTAGATGTAATCTACATTCTTAAAATAATAATCCAAGGTGAAGCATGATTCGATTTCTGCTTTGGTTAACTGTTTTGAAATTTCCTTACTTTCAAGCAAGATAGTATCAAAATCCTTATTCTGTTTTACTGTTTCAAAAGTCAATGTTTGAACTAAATCATATGCTGCTTCTCTGGATAATCCTTTTTGAATAAGTAAGTGCAGCACGCGTTGACTAAATATTGTTTTCTTATTTAAATAAATGTTTTGAAGCATCTTTTCAGGATAGACATTTAAATCTTTCAATACTTTAGCGTATCTAACTAGCATGTAATCAATTAAAGATGTGGCATCTGGCAAAATGATTCTTTCTGCTGATGAATGCGAAATATCACGTTCATGCCAAAGAGCAATATTTTCAGAAGCAGTCAAGGCATAACCTCTTAAAACTCTTGAAATACCTGCCATATTTTCAGAGGCAATCGGATTCTTTTTATGTGGCATGGCCGATGATCCTTTTTGGTTAGCACCGAAACCTTCAGATACCTCGCCAATTTCTGTTCTAGATAAATGTCTAACCTCAGTACTTATCTTTTCAATAGTGGCAGCAATCAACGACAATGTATGCACATAAAATGCGTGTCTGTCTCTTTGTAGTGTCTGGGTAGATATATTGGCACTGCCTATTTCAAGTGTCTTACAGACTGATTCTTGAATGCTTGGTGGTATATTGGCATAATTGCCGACTGCACCTGAAATCTTGCCGACTTCTATTTGTTTTCTTGCTAAATCAAAGCGCTCTAAATGTCTTAACATCTCATCATAGTATAAAGCGAACTTCAAGCCAAAGGTGGTAATATCTGCATGCATGCCATGGGTTCTACCCATGATGTGTGTATTTTTATGTTTTAAAGCAATCTCTTTTAAAACTTTAATGAATGCCAGTAAATCTTGATGAATGATTAGATTCGCTTCTTTAAGTAAAAGGGCGTAAGCTGTATCAACAACATCGGTTGATGTCAGTCCGTAATGAAACCATTTCTTTTCGGCACCCAAAGAAAGTGAAACAGCTCTGGTGAATGCCACCACATCATGCTTGGTTTCCAATTCTAACTGATATATATCATCTAAATTGAAGGTCGCTTTTAATAAGGCATCCAAATCATTTTTAGGAAATAGTCCTAATTCATGAAATGCTTTAGATGCTGCAAGTTCTATTTTAAGGTAGGTTTCAAACTTCTTTTGATCACTCCACAGGTGTTTAAACTCATCTCGCTGGTATCTAGATATCATTTTTTATACCTCCACAAAGTAATTATATCAAAATATTGACTGTGTTCTTGTATCATAAAATTATGAAACGAATATTAAAGATAACACTGATTACAATTTTAAGCATTACATTAACGATTACCCTACTTTTTAGTGTGCTTTTTGTCATATCACTTTTTAAGATTGATAAAGACATAACCGGCTATGACTGGACTGAAGAAACGTTATTTTCTATGACTGAACATACAACCACCATTTATTTTGAAGATGACATCAATATTTTATTTTTAACCGATACCCATTACTTTGGCATCCTTGATAACTTTACGGCAAATCATATTAAAAAATTAGTTGATCAAACAACGCCTGATTTAATCATTTTGGTGGGAGACAATACTTTTACACCGTTTAATGGCGAAGCACTTGCAGATTTGATTTGGTTGATGGATTCATTTGAAGTGCCTTGGACACTGGTTTTTGGTAATCACGATGATTTTGGCAGACACACCAAAAACTATATGGCAGATCAGCTGCTTCATTCAGAACACTCGATATTTAGGTATGGACCAAATGACTTTGGTGGTGCAGGTAACCAAATCATTAATTTAGTTTCAAATGATGAAATTATTCATTCACTGATTTTACTTGATACTGTTACTGACGGCAACATCTCACCACCGATTACCGAAAAACAGATTGCCTGGTATCAATGGGCAATCAATGGATTAAGTACATATGCCGGCAGTATTGAAACCTCAGTAATCACTCATGTAGCATTACCTGAAATGGTTGATGCTTTAATGGGTGGACAGATACTTGCCGGCTTTAAAGGTGAACCGGTCTCTTTGATGCCAAATTACGGCTTATATGACAAAATAAAGACACTTGATTCCACCAAATATTTGTTTCATGGACATGATCATTTGAATAATACGATTACTTTATATGAAGATATCTATTT
>CAZIZJ010000023.1:0-6648 GCA_964543675.1 uncultured Acholeplasma sp.
TGGGTTGTATTGGTTGCTTTTAAGAGTTCATAGATTGGCCAGTTAATGACTGCAGTAACTGTTACAACGACAATAACAGCAACACCCATATTGACTGAGTTTTTAATAGAGGTTGAAATTGCAATTAAAGAACACATTCCCAAAATGAAGATTAATGCGATATTATTTGATAATATTGATGCCAAGAATAATTCAATAAGTTCCATTTTTATACCTCCTAATCTTCTTCATACTGCTTGATTAATGTTTTAATCAGCCATGCAAGCATTGTCAGTACAAAGAATCCGCCTGGTGCAAGTGCCATGATATTCCAGTTAATCCAGTTTTCCATGAATTCCGGTTTATATCCTAAATAACTACCAAATGCCAATGGTTCACGAATGGATGCGATTAAGATCAATACAAATGAATAACCCATTCCATTAGCGAACCCATCAATCAATGTATATCTGACAGGATTCTTAATAGCAAACGCTTCTGCTCTACCCATGACAATACAGTTGGTAATAATCAGTCCGGTATAGGCGCCTAGGTTTGCTGCAACCAACGGCACATATGCCTGCAAGAACATTTGCACAACAATCGTAAAGATCGAAATGATGACCATGTAGGCAACCATTCTGACTTTCGGTGGAATGATGTTTCTAAGAATTGAGACAAACATCGATGAGCCCATAATAACAAATGTTACACCGATACCCATAAAGATGGCGTTTTCTACACGGTTAGTTACTGCAAGTGCAGAACATATGCCCAAGACAGTAACGACAATTGGATTTTCTTCTGTAAGACCATTCTTAAGGGTAATGAACCACTTTTTATATTGTAGTCGTAGCCAAGAACTTGGTTTTTTTATTTTCTTCTGCTCAGTCATCATCATTCACCATTCCCAAATGCATCAAAATATGCTTGATAAGTTGAATTAAGGCTCGTCATAAAACCATTTTTAGTACCAGTAACACCACTCAGGCCGTCAAGCACTTCATTATCAGCCAGTGGACTGTCAACAAGTACAATGATTGGATCAAACTTTTTACCAACAAATGCTGCTAAAATTGTTGTATCATTTTTAATCTTTGCACCCCATTTTTCGTCATGTTCATACACGGAGACTTTAACAATTGTTACAAAATCAGCGTTAAGTGTTAATACCGACTTGATAATGCTAAATTCTCCTTGTCCTTCAAATAAGAAGTTTAATGTACCTGTGACTTTATGTACGTATAGTGTCAACGCACCACTGGTTTCAACATCAAAGTTTTCTGAAAACAATGTATCATAGTTCTCATCATTTGATGCAATATCATTGTTGAGTAACATTTCCTGTTTCCATATTTTCGTTGTATCAGTTGGCGTAGGTGGCACATAATCGCCATCAACGAATGCTGCATAGTAATTTTGATAGGCAGCATTTAATCCAACTTGAAATTGTGCTTTAGTTGTTGTTGCACCACCAAATCCGTCAAGTACTTCATTCGGTGCACTTGGACTGGCAACAACGCTAATTGTTGGATCAAATTTTTTGCCAACAAAGGCAGCCAGTACGCTAGGATTTGTTTGAATCGCAGCACCCCAACCCTCAGATTGAGATAAGACATTAATTTTTATAATCGTTTCAAAATCAGATTCAAGGGTAATGATTGCATCAATAGTGCCGTTGAATCCATTGGTTGAGAATCTAAAGCTGACATTGCCTGATGAAATATGTGTATATAAAACCAAATTCTCATGCGTATCTATACTGAATCCTGAATCAAATAACTGATTATAGTTTGTATCCGTGTAAGCCACACCATTATGATCAAGCAATAGTTTCTTCCAAACAGCATCGACATCTTCACCACTAAATAGGTTATAGAACACACGATAGTTAACCGATAGAAGACCAACAAAAGCATTTGAAGTACCGGTTGCACCAGTAATGGCATCGACTTCATAATCTTGATCTGCTACATCTTTGACTGCAACCAGCCCTAAAGATTCATCAAATGTTTTACCAACATATTTGTTTAAGTATTGGCGTTCAGCAACGATACCACCTAAACCTGGTGTTTCTTCATGCTTTGTCACAGTAATCGCAACAATGGTAACAAAATCTGGTTCTAAAGTGATGACACCTTCAATTGGACCCCACAAACCATTTCCTTTGAATCTAAATGAAATGCGACCATCATCCTTGCCGTAATAAACATACAATGTCTGATCGGTATCAGGATGTGTACCTTCTTCAACGTCAAAGGACTCATCAAAAATTTCTGAGAAATCAGATGGTGTATGTGCAATCTCATGGTGATTAAGCATTGCATCTTTCCATACGAATTCAGCGTTTTTTGCTATGAGATCTCGTGTGATGATATCAGCACCAACCAAGACACCGACTGAAACAGCACCCATAACCACAACAAACAATATCATTGAAAGATATTTCTGCATTAGATTTCTACCTCCTCAACTGATGGAATTTCCTTAACCTTAGGAACAGTCCATACATCAATTAAACCAGTAACGGCATTCATAAATGTGATTGAATAAATGATGCCTTCAGTATTTGGTGCAAGTGGATTAAACAGCCAAACATTTTGAATAATCCAAGTGACAAATCCGAGCATCAATCCAAAAATCAATTTCCCTTTAAAGTAAAGTGGTGTTGTTTGTGGATCGGTTGCAACAAACATTGCTGCAAAAAGCAAATGCCCCATTAATAATGAATAGGTTGCATAAGTAAATGACTCGACACCATGTCCTTTAAGCAGGAAGTTAAACAGTGATAATAAGAAATAAGAACCTAGGAAAGTCACTGGTATTTTCCAGTCTGAAATTCTTAAGACCATAAAAAATAATCCAAGAATTAAAATACCTAGTTTAAATGTGGTACCGATAGCACCAGCATAGTTTCCAATCATCAAATCCCAGTAACTAAAACCATTCACTATATCCGTTGGCAAATTCTTAAATATAGTTGCTGGCGTAGCGGTTGATGCAATCCCAGCAATTGGATCAAAGAAACTATTGACATGAACCGGGAATGCTAGTGCAATAAATATTAATCCGACCATGGCTGGATTAAATACGTTTTTCCCTTCGCCACCCCAAATTGCTTTTGCAAAAAACACACCAAATGCAGTTGCCACAGCAACCATCCAAACCTGATCAATGATCGTTGGTGTAGTTAGCAGTGTAATAATCAGTGGTGTAATTGTAAATGTTGTCCAGTCAAATTTCTCTTTTCTGGCAACACTATTTAGTATTTCTACTACAAATGATGTTGCTATTCCGATTGCTCCAATGATGAAAACCGTAGCCCCAAAAATAAAGGACGCAGCAATAAGGAGCAGAAATAGTGAACTAGCAACTATTATTCTGTTACGTTGTGCAGTATTCATTTTGTATACCTCTTCTGTATCGTTATTATCATTTTAACATGTGGGTTTCTAAATCTTTTAAGATTTACATCTTTTATAAACAAAAAAAGTTGACAATCAATTAAAAACAATGTATACTTAATTTAGTTTTAAGTTTAGACTTAATTTAGGAGAGTCAGCATTTGAAAAAAACAATACAAATATTATATATTATTTTAAGCCTATTTTTGATTACTTCATGCAGTAGTTACAACTACGTAGAAGGTAAAGTAAACATTGTTGCAACCACCACAATGCTTGGTGATTTAGCCCATCAAATCGGTGGCGAAAAAGTCGCTGTGACAACACTGATGGGCATAGGCGTTGATCCCCATTTATATGCACCAAAGGCGAAAGATACAGCTGCTTTACTAGGTAGTGATTTTATTGTTTATAATGGGTTGCATCTAGAGGGGAAAATGGTTGATATCCTAGATGGACTAAAAAGTAAAAAACCAGTTGTTGAAATTGGCGAACACATTATTGAAAAAGGTTTTATCTATGAAGACGAAGAATATGATGATGTGCATGATCCCCATATTTGGTTTGATGTCAGAAACTGGATAGTTGCAGCAGAAGCACTCGGTGAAAAGCTAATCGAGGTTGATGTTGATAATGCTAGCTATTATGAAGAAAGAATGAATGATTATATCTATCAATTAAATGAACTCCACGAATGGATTATCGAAGAAACACAGACAAAATTAACACCACAACAAAGAGTCTTAGTGACAGCACATGACGCATTTCAGTATTTTGGAAAAGCATATGATTTTGAGGTAGCAGCTATTCAAGGCATCTCAACAGCAGCAGAAGCATCAATCAAAGATATCAATGACTTAATTGATTTGATTATTGAAAAAGGTGTTCATGCCATCTTTATTGAATCATCGGTACCAAGCAATACGATTGACCAAGTGGTCAATGGTGCAGCAGCTAGAGGGCATTTAGTAACGGTTGGTGAAGAATTGTTTTCAGATTCATTGGGTGATGGATTATACAGTGAATACACCCAAGCAATTAGATATAATGTAAACGCGATTATTAATGGATTATTAGGAGCGTAATAATGATGTTGCTTATTCAATCAATTATTTTATGTACACTTTTTACACTAGCACTTTTTCGTTTAGCCAAGCAAGGTCCTTTAAAAGCAATCATGTCATATCCAAAAGCTATTAGAAAAAGAGTGGAAGCACTGCCAATGTATCAAGATTCAATCCAAAGTGATAAAAAGACGCATATGAAAAAGAAGCTTGTAGCCATTCCAATCGTTATCGTGATTATTGCAGGTTTAGCATGGATCGCGGATGCAAGAGATTTTGGAAGAGCATTTATTCACTCGCTCATATTATTTTCAGTTGTTAACTTATATGATTTGATTATCTTAGATTGGCTATGGTTTAGAAACAGTCGACAAGCAATTATTCCTGGCACTGAGGATATGATTGCTGAATATAAGAGTTACTCGTTTCACTTTAAGGGTTTCTTAATCGGCATGGTGCTAGGATTAATCATGAATTTATTATCAGCAGGATTGGTATCAATTATCCAATTGATTTATAGTTAAAACGTATTCGTGGAAAAGAGGAGTTATATGAAAGAACAAATTTTAGTTGAAGATTTAACAGTTGCATATGATTTATATCCAGTGTTATGGGACATTGATTTAAAGATTCCCAAAGGTGTTTTATTGGCAATCGTTGGACCAAATGGTGCCGGTAAGTCAACATTGATTAAATCAATGATTGGACTGTTAAAACCAATTTCAGGACATATTTTATTTGAAGGGAAACCTTATAAGGAAATTCAAAAAAGAATTGCCTATGTCCCACAAAGAGGTTCGGTTGACTGGGATTTTCCAACCAATGTTTATGACGTGGTTTCAATGGGCAGATATGGTCATGCTGGATGGTTTAGAAAGTTGTCTAAAACAGATAAAGAAATAGCAAAGAACGCATTGAAAAAAGTAGATATGGTCGCATTCGAAAAACGGCAGATTTCTGAATTGTCAGGTGGTCAGCAACAACGTGTTTTTTTAGCAAGAGCACTCGCCCAGGAAGCAGACATCTATTTGATGGATGAGCCATTTCAAGGGGTTGACATCAAAACTGAACAAGCAATTGTTGTCTTATTGAAAACACTTAAAAATGAAGGTAAAACGGTGATTGTTGTTCACCATGATTTAGAGACGGTTAAGAAGTATTTTGACTGGGTTACTTTGATTAATATGAAAGTCATTGCCCATGGTAAAGTAGAAGATGTTTTTACCGAAGAAAACATTGTTAAAACATATAAGAATAATAGATTGACTGAACTAAAAGAGGTAGGCGATGTTTGATTTTTTAAACAACTACATTTTAATCGTTGTTTTAGCAGGAACCATCTTGCTTGGTGCAGTATCTGGTGCATTAGGTGTTTTTACCATTCTAAGGAAACAAGCATTGATTGGTGATGCACTATCACATGCAACATTGCCTGGTGTGGTCTTGGCTTTTATGCTATTTAATGAAAAATCAATGATTGTCTTGATTAGCGGTGCTGCTGTTGCAGCGATACTGGCAATTCTATTGATGAACTTGATTAAGAAATACTCTAAGATTAAAAACGATGCCATATTAGCGATTGTCTTAAGTTCATTCTTTGGCTTTGGACAAGTGCTGTTGTCACTAATTAGAAATGAGGCAGGTGCCAATCAGGCAGGACTTGATCATTTTATCTTTGGACAGGCAGCTGCCATTTCGTTAAATGATGTCTATACGATTGCAGGCGTCTTATTTATTGTTTTAGTTGCCGTTATGTTGCTGTGGCGCCATATTAAGTTGTTTATTTTCAATCAAGAGTATTATCAATCACTTGGTTTTAATCCATCAATCATTCGAGGACTATTATCAGTTCTAACTGTTTTGGTGGTGGTCGTATCAATTAAAACCGTTGGTGTTATTTTAATGAGTGCGTTATTAATCGCACCAGGTGTGGCAGCCAGACAATGGAGTCATAAACTATCAATTAATGTGATGCTTGCTGCAGCCATTGGTGCAGTATCTGGTATTGTCGGCACTTTCTTTTCGGCCAATGTTTCTCAAATGCCAACCGGACCAGTGGTTGTCATTGCTGCATCAGTTATTGTTATTTTTTCATTGCTTTTTGCACCAAGAAGTGGTTACGTTGGTAAAAAAATCAGAGAATTCATTTACCAGAAGCAAGTGTCAAAATATCGGGTATTAATTCATATTTTTGATAATCC
>CAZIZJ010000023.1:6658-9882 GCA_964543675.1 uncultured Acholeplasma sp.
CTTTAATTCAGGCGAAAGAAGTTGAAGCATTGGTTGCTGAATCTTTTGTCGTTAAGGAAAATGATTTGTATTACTTAACTAAAAAAGGTAAGGAACAAGTAACGCTTCTGATGACAGGTGGTGTGTTAAGATGATTGAACTACAATTATTAGGGATTGCTATTTTCGTATCACTGGCATCATCGATTCTTTGTGTCTTTTTAGTGCTTAGAAAAATGAGCATGCAAATTGATGCCATTTCACATACGGTATTATTGGGGATTGTCGTGGCCTTCATGATTGTGCTTGACCTGAATTCGCCATTATTGATTTTCGGTGCGACTTTGATGGGTGTATTTACGGTATTTTTAACAGAAGTTTTTGTCAAAAGTAAAAAGACCGATGAAGAGTCAGCAACTGGTGTTGTTTTTCCATTACTCTTTTCGATTGCCGTCATTATCATTACCCTTTATTTTGGTGGTGTTCATTTGGATATTGACTCCGTTTTATTAGGTAAGCTGGAGTTTGCAGTATTTGAACAATTAACGATTAATGGTGTTGATATCGGACCACAGATGCTATATATCATGGCACTGGTCTTTATCTTGAATCTAATCTTTGTTAAAGTGTTTTTCAAAGAACTAAAAATTGTTTCGTTTGATTATGCATTGGCAGCATCATTAGGCTTTTTACCTTCAGTCATTCATTATCTACTGATGGCCTTCGTCTCATTAACTGCAGTCACTGCATTTAACGCAGTCGGTTCTATTTTAGTGATTGCCTTAATGATTGGTCCAGCGGCAACCGCACTGCTTTTGACATCGGATCTAAAAAAGACAATTATCGTTTCACTGATTGTTGGTGTCTTAAACAGTGTGTTAGGTTATTTCATTACGATAGGGCCATTAATGGGAGAAGTAACGATTTCTGGAATGATTGCCACGATGACGCTCGTTACATTTTTAGTGGTATTCATCTTTTCACCATATAAAGGGGTTATTACAACCATCATCAAACGACATCTTTTGAAGCTTGATTTCGCATATACGATTTTGATTTTCCATATTGGCAATCACCAAAATGATTTAGCAGCGCAGCATGAGGTCAATGAACTGGCGATTCCACTTGAACTAAAGTGGAGTGTTAAGCAATTCAAGTATCACTTAAATAAAGGATTTAATCAAGGAATATTCATCAAGGTTGATGATAAAATCAATCTTACTAAAAAAGGCTGGCTTTATTTCAATCAAAGGCTGGAAAAAATATCTTAAAAAAATCATTTACTATCAGTAAAACAATGTTACAATGAATATGAAAGGGCGGTGGTTAACTTGCATAGGGCAGAAGAAGACTATTTGAAACTTATCTATGAGCTACAAGTAGAGGCTAATAAACCTTTAATCAAAAACAATGAAATCAAAGATGCTTTCGGTTATACGGATCAAAGTGTAAACGATATGATCAAACGATTAAGTGACCAGAAACTCGTCCGTTTCGAACCCTATAAAGGAGTCTCCCTTACCAAAAAGGGAATTGATGAGGCAGTTAAACTGGTTAGAGCACATCGCATTTGGGAAGTTTTTTTAACAAGACATTTGAATTATCCATGGCATAAGGTACATGATGAGGCAGAACGACTAGAACATGCTTCCAGTGAACATATGGTAGAAACACTTTATAAGTTCTTAGAGGCGCCTAAAGTATGTAGCCATGGAAATCCGATTCCTAAATTAAATGGTGATGCCGTAATCATTAAAGATCATATGCTCTATCATTCCAGCCAAGGAGACAGCTTTTTAATAGAAAGGGTCACAGATGATCCCTACCTTTTAAAAATGCTGGACGAATTTAAAATTGGTCTTGGCGATGAAGTCGCAGTTACCAGTAAAGATCCGCATAATGAATTCCTAAAAATCAAAACCAAAACAGGAGAGATTGTTATAACATTCGCTTCTGCAAAAAAGATTTTTGGACGAAACATCAAGTAGACCCTTGATGTTTTTATTTTGACAAAAGAAAGGAGCTAAAGATGCTAAAAGAACTATTAGATAGACAAGCCACACAAAAAGAAATTAAAGCCTATTTGGAAGATACCCACGCTTATGATATTGTCCAAATGCTAAATGATTTAACTGAATCCCAACAAGAAGAGATTTTTGGCTATTTAGAACCTGAAAGACTTGCAGAGATTTTATCTTATCTGCATCCTGAAGAGGCTGCAGAAGTATTCACCACCTTTAGTTTGGAAGAACAAAAAGAAGTTGTTGAAGAACTGGATCCCGATGATGCGGCAGATATCATCAATGAATTGGAAGATGATGAACGAAAAGACTTGATTGAAGTTCTCGATAAAGACGAGGAAGTTTTATCATTAATTGATTATACTGAAGAAACTGCTGGTTCTTATATGACCAATGACATCATCATTGTATCAGAAGCAGATGATGTGAAGGCGGCAACCAAAAAAGTCATTAAAAGAGCGGCAGACGTTGACTCGATTCAAACAATCTTTGTTACTGATGACAATGAAATATACGTTGGTCAAATGACATTAAAAACGCTCATTAAAGCCAAATCCCCGTTAACTGTCAAAGACGTTATGGAAATAGAACCAACCGTTTTGGTCACTGATCATGTTGATAATTTAGTCAAGCACATGAAGCACTATGGTGGTTATGACATCGGTGTTGTTGATGAAAATGGTTTGTTGGTCGGTGCGATTACGATGGATGATATCCTGGATATCTATCAGGAAGAAACCCAGGAAGATATTGAAAAACTGGCGGCACTACCGGAAACGGATTTTACCGAGAACTTATTTAAGAGTGCCATGCACCGTCTGCCCTGGTTGGTGATTCTTTTACTACTAAGTATGCCGATTGCGCTTGCTACAACCGGGTTTGAAGAGATACTTGCAAGTGTTGTCATCTTAGCATTATTTCAACCATTGATTTTAGATTCTGGAGGCGACGTTGCATCCCAGACACTGGCAGTTACCTTGATATCAATGACTACCAAAGAATCATCATCAATTAAAAATGGTATTAAAGAAATCATTTCAGGTACCATATCTGGTGCTGTCATGGGTATTATGGCATTTTTTGCAACTGTTGTTTTTGCTGGAATCCTTGGTGTCAATCATCAATGGCAGGTTGCAACCGTCGTTGGTGGTGCATTATTCTTTACCGTGATGATTGCTCCCATCTTAGGGTTCTTTATCCCTACTTTCTTGAAATCAATTAAGGT
>CAZIZJ010000023.1:9892-12808 GCA_964543675.1 uncultured Acholeplasma sp.
AAGGTTGACCCATCGGTAGCATCAGGTCCTTTCATCACGACCTTAATCGACGTCTTAAGTGTCTTCATTTATTTTGGACTTGCAACATTAATTCTTGGAGGACTCTATCATGGCTAAGATTAAAATTGATGTATCGACCCAAGAATTAAAGCGTAGACTTGCTAAACTTCATGAATCAGATATTGCCAATATTTTTGAAGATCATACGGAAGAACGTACAAGAATCTTTAACATTTTAGGTATTAAGAAATTCTCAGAAGTATTCTTGATGTTATCAGATGATTTACAAGTGTCTTTTTATAAGACTTTAACAACCGATCAAAAGAAATCACTTTTGAAATGCTTAGAAGCAGATGATTTGAAAATATTCATTGAACTTTTCAAGGTTAAAGAACATCTAGCAATTATTAATCTTTTACCAAAAACTACACAAAATATTGTGAATCAGCTTTTGGCTTATGAGGTTGGTTCATCAGCATCTATCTCGTCTCCACACTATATTTTGTTGCCGATTGATATATCAGTTAAAGAGGCAACCTCTTATGTAACAACTGAATCATCGGAAAAAGATGAGGTTGATGTTATCTTTTTCCATGACGAAAATAAAGCATATCTAGGTGCAATTACCTTGCATCAGCTAATTACGGCTAGAGCCAATCAAAGACTGACTGATATTTATGATGATGCATATCCTTATTCATTTGAAGAGGATGCTATTGCCAAATCAATCAAAAAGATTAGAGACTATGACTTGGATATGCTGCCTATCTTAAACAATGAGCACCAATTGATTGGTGTCATTACGGCAGAGGATGCCTTAAGCATCATGGAAGACATTCACTTTGATACCATCGTAGAAATGGTTAAGGTCCACGAAGTAGATGAGGCAGACTCACCACTGAAGCGTTCATTGATTCGGTTACCTTGGTTATTAATTTCAGCCATACTAAACATTGTTATTGCTAGCTTCTTAGTCATTTTCCAAGGTACACTTGAAGCCAATGTAGCACTTGTGTTATTTCAGCCTATGATTCTTGGGATGGCCGGTAACATCGGTACACAAAGTATTTCAGTTACCATTTTGGGGTTGCATCAAGAAAAGATTAAACCATTAAAGCATATTACCAAAGAACTTTCGATTGGATTGATTAACAGTTTTATTGCAGGAGTGATTGGGGTTGTCATTGTGTATGGTTTCTTAACGATACTGCCAACCGAATACCAAAATCTAAATAGACTAGCAATTACTGTTGGACTATCCTTAGGGATTGCAATGTTCATCTCGGCACTTGCTGGTGTTTTACTGCCTTTCATTTTAAGAAAATTCGGTGCCGATGAAAAGGCAGCATCTGGACCACTGATTTCAACGATTAATGACTTTACTGCGCTAGGCGTATACTTTTTAATCGCGACTTGGTTATTGATGACAATATAAAAATATCATTGGCTACACCAATGCTATATGTAGTAATATGCTGTTGATATTCATAATATCAAAGTATAATAGAGGTAATTAACTTAAAAATTTTTGAGTTTAAGGAGATATAGTAACATGAAAATACATTTAGTTGGTTTAGGTAAAATGGGTTCTAACTTGGCCAAAAACTTAAAAGATCACAAGCATGAGGTTTTAGGCTTCGATTTAAATGATAGTGCTAGAGATGCCCTTGGAAAAGAAGGCATTAAAACATATGAGGAGCTAAATCTCTTCTTGGAAAGAAAAAAAGGGGAAAGAATCATTGTATGGCTACTGGTGCCTAATGGCATTGTTGACAATGTCATTAATCAAATCATTCCTTATTTACATGAAAAAGATATTATCATTGATGGTGGTAACTCCAACTATAAAAAGTCTTTGGAAAGATTTGAAAGACTAAAAGAACTGGATATTGACTTTGTTGATGTCGGAACCTCAGGTGGGACTTATGGTGCTAGAAATGGTGCATGTTTAATGGTTGGTGGCACCAAAGAAGCATTTGACTACCTAGAACCAGTTTACAAGGATGTATCCTTGCCAAATGGTTTTGGTTATATGGGTGCACCTGGTGCTGGACATTTTACCAAAATGGTCCATAACGGTATTGAATACGGCATGATGCAAGCAATTGGCGAAGGCTTTGAATTGTTAGAAAAATCACCGTTTGAAGTCGATTATGCAAAACTATCGGATGTTTGGAATAGCGGCTCCATTATTGAATCTGCTTTAGTTGCCTATGCTGGCAATGCATTTAAGAAGGATGCAAAATTAGATGAAATAGCCGGTAGAGTTGATGATTCGGGCGAAGGTAAATGGATGGTTGAAGAAGCACTTGATTTAGGTGTTTCACTACCAGTAATATCAGCATCACTTTTCACCAGATATAAATCCAGAGATGAAAACAAGTTTAGCGAAAAAGTTGTTGCAGCAATGAGAAGGGAATTTGGCGGACACGCAGTCTATAAGAAAAAATGAAAAAAGACTTAATTATCTCAATATTCGGTTCAACCGGAGATTTAACAGCCAGAAAGCTGTTACCGGCTTTAACTAAACTTTATCAAAATCAATCGATTCCTCAAAACGTGATGGTGATTGCATTAGGCAGACGCGACTATGATACGGATAGTTATTTAAGCGCGATGCAAAATCTGACTTCAATCAAACTTGATATTGAAACGTTGAAGAAATTTGTTGTTTACTACAAGATTCAAATTACAGATAAAAATGACTATGTTAAACTACAATCCTATATTGATAAACTCTCAGATGAAAACACCAAACAAATTTACTATTTAGCAATCGGTCCGGAAATACTGGGTACTGTTGCTGAAAACATTTCAAAATCCAAATTGATTGAACAACACAATTTAAATCAGTTGCTGGTTTTTGAAAAACCATTTGGTCATGATTTAAAGTCAGCAATGGCTGTTAATCAAATG
>CAZIZJ010000024.1:0-12734 GCA_964543675.1 uncultured Acholeplasma sp.
ATGTCGTTTGCTCTGGCATAAATTGGCCACGCAAGTGTACGTACAATAATGGTCGCAAACAAGATACCTACAGCGAAACTATTAAAGAATAAACTTGCAAAGAAATGCATCACTGTGGATATTGGAATGATTAAAAGCCAGTCCCAGACATAACCTAACCAATTGTTTTCCATTTCAATGCTGATTGGTAATTGATTGTCTGCCGGTTTTACTGTATGGTTCTTAACGAGAATCGTTGTTGCGTTCGCATCATCAAAATTAAACGTTAAATTGTTGAGTGATGACATCTTCATGACGTTTGTTTCATAGTTTTCCGGTGTGGTTAAGTGATCAATTGCCGGTTCGATTGATGCCTCAGATTGATTTTGGGCACCAAAAGTTGCCAGAATGACGCTAATGCCTTCCAAATCGACTTGATTTGCAATGGTTGTCCAATACAATTTCATGACATTTGAAAGTTTTTCGCTCTCTGAAGTGATACCAACACTCGTTGATAGTGCTGCAACAGCGATTGCATCCGCATCAGCTGCATTTTCATCGTATACGTATACATTATAGGATAAGGTATAAAGTCCATAGCTTGCTGTAATCTTGAATATATTGTCGCCTAATGGGTCAATGGTCGTTGACGAAACCGTAAAATCTTCAACCTTGCTGGCAGCATGATTCGCAGAAATCCGATATAACTCAAAATCACCGTTTGAAATATTCGGTAATCCAGCTGTGGTTTCATCCACTGAATAAACAATTTTGTTCGGTGAGAGAAACATGTCAACAGTGCTTGTATCTTGTCCACATGAAACAAGAACTAAAGCCAACGCGAACACTGTAAGTATTGCAAAAATTTTGCGCATTTAAATACCCTCTTTTTCTATTAATTTTGCTTTTAAAAATAATTTTTCCAAGTTGCTTAAAATATCTTCATATTTTAGTTCTCTAGCTATTGGTTTAACGACAATCACGAATGATTGTCCGCTTTTTATTTGATCTTTGTATTTGGAAACAATATATCTGATACGGCGTTTAGCTAGGTTTCGATCTACCGCTTGACCATATTTTTTCCCAATTGAGATCGCATATTTAAAGTGTGATGCTTCATGTTTTTTTGTATAGACAGCAAAATAGATGTTTCCGACTGATTTCTTATCGGCAAATATTGCATCCATTTCTTCTTTATTTTTAAGTGAATATACTCTTTTCATGTTTCCACCTTAAATTTAAATAAAATAAAGGACTACCTAAAAACAAATTTGTTGATTTGTCAATTATTCGAGTAGTCCTGGTATTTTAATTGATATAGTGTATTGAATTGAATTACGCCGTTAAGACGTGACGTCCTCTAGCTCTTCTTCTTGCTAAGACTTTACGCCCGTTTGCTGTTGCCATACGCGCTCTAAAACCATGCGTTCTTTGATGTTTAATTTTACTTGGTTGATATGTTCTTTTCATAATCAAAAACCACCTTTCTTATGAAACCTTGCCTTTCTTATTATAAAGAAAGAACATGCAATTGTCAAATAAAATTTTTAAAATCATTTTTTATTGTTTCCTTACTAAAATTTTGTGGTAAATAGTATACTGACTATGTGGATAGATTCTCCACAAGTTACCAACAATGTGGGAAAGTTGATTAAACGTTCTTTACTGCACCATTGAGCCGTGATTCATCTTTATTTTGTCCACATTTTATACGCTTTTTTATTTGATTATTGAAAAATTATCCACAAATACTGTGGAAAACTTTTTAGAAAAATCTGTGTTTGATATGCTATCATATTATTAACTTTTACTACTATGGGATATGGGAGAAAGAAATGAGTCCTTACGACAACTTATGGCAAACAATATTAAAGGATTTAGAAAGACTCTACAGTGAGGAGACTTACACGGAGTTATTTTCGCCGTTGACCAGCACTTTCAAGTATCAAAATGGTCTAATTACGATGGTTGTAGCCAACGATTTCTTGAAAAACCGAATCAATAAGCTCTACATTGGAAAAATCAATGAATTAGCATCGACTTATTCAGAAAATCCTGTGCGTTTCAAATTTATTACAACCGATGAAGTAAAACCTGAGGATGCAACCCCTGAAAGAAAGATTTCAATCGATTATCGCCAAGGCAATTTGAACTCTACATATACTTTTGACTCTTTTGTTGTTGGTAAATCAAATATGTTCGCTTTTAGAATGGCGATGAAGGTTGCAGATCAGCCGGCTGCCGTTGCCAATCCGTTCTATATTTTTGGTGATGTCGGTCTTGGGAAAACCCACCTGATGCAGGCAATCGGTAACTATATATTAGATAACGATGTGGAAAAGCGCATTTTATATGTAAAAGCTGATAATTTTATTGAGGATTTTGTCTCTTTACTTTCAAGAAACAATAAAACTGATGAATTCAACAATAAATACCGTGATATTGACGTCATTTTAGTGGATGACATCCAGATTATGGCAAACGCCTCTAAAACACAAATGGAATTCTTCAAATTATTTGACTATCTATACTTAAATAATAAGCAAATCGTCATTACGTCTGATAAACCAGCATCACAGTTAACCAACATCATGCCAAGACTTACTACAAGGTTTGAAGCTGGTCTTTCAGTAGACATCCAGGTTCCTGATTTAGAACACCGAATTAACATCTTAAAAAGAAAGATTTCTACCATTGATGATTCAGCTGAAGTATCTGATGAAATCCTTTCATTTATCGCCACCCAATTTACAGCAAACATCCGTGAAATGGAGGGTGCATTAATCAGATTAATCAGTTATGCCCAAACTTTTAGTTTGGAAATCACGATGGATCTTGTCAATGATGCTTTAAGCTCCATTTTGAAAACCAAACGTAAAACCGATTCATTAAATGAAAATAATTACGATAAAATTCAAAGTGTTGTTGCCAATTATTTCCAGATTACGTTGCAGGATCTAATCGGCAAAAAACGGCACGCTAAATTCACCTTACCAAGGCATATTGCGATGTATTTAATCAAGTTGAAATACAACATTGCATATAAAACAATTGGGTCTTTATTTAGTGATCGCGATCATTCCACAGTACTTGCAGCTTGTGAAAAGGTTGAGAAGGATTTGAAATCCGATTCAAACTTAAAGTTTGCTGTTGACTCCATAATTAAGAAATTGGATTCTTCACTCACCAAGTAGTACATGTGAATAAATTATGATAAATGTGGTAAAATTAAAGGTACGTAAGGCTGTTAAGTTGGCTTTCCCACTTTCCCACACCTTATAACAATAATAATTTAGAAATAATAATAAATAAAAGGGGTTACCGATGAATTTTACAATTGATAGAGATGTACTTTTAAATAACCTTATTCATGTACAAAGAGGACTACCTAATAAAACGCCATTACCAATTCTTTATGCCATTAAATTTGAAGTCTTTTCTGACTACATTCAACTAACAGCATCAAATTCAGATATAGCTATTCAAGTTTTAATAGATGATAAGTCGCTTGCTGTGACGAAAACTGGTAAGATTGCACTTCCAGGACGCTATTTTATTGATATTATTAGAAAAGTTGCTGCAAAAAGCATTGAAATTGTCCTTCAGGAAGAAAGATTATTGGTTATTAAAGCGGATCGTTCAGAATTCAAACTTAAACTAATGGATGTTGAAGATTATCCAGATGTTGATTTCCTTGATTTGGCAGAACCAATCATATTGTCTTCTGAAATGATTAAAGAAGTCATTAAAGAAACGAATTTCGCGACTGCAGACAATGAAAAACGACCAATTTTAACTGGTGTCAACTTAAAGTACCAGGATAATCACCTTTATGCGGTTGCTACCGACTCTTACCGTCTGTCTCAAAAGAATTTGAGTCTGCGTACACACGCTAAAGTATTCAATATTGTTATTCCGAATAAATCTTTAGATGAATTATCAAAAATCTTGGATCATACTGGAGAAGATGTTGAAGTTTATATCAATCCAAACAAGGTTTTATTTAAACTAAATAAGATTTTATTCCAAACAAGATTATTAGAAGGTACTTATCCAGACACATTTAAAATTATTCCAACAACATTCCCAACGATTATTCATTTCAACAAAGAAGAATTATTGGCTGCAGTTGATCGTGTGTCTCTTCTGTCACCAAAAGACAGAGAATCCAACTACAATATTATTAAATTGACCTTAAGACCTGATCAAGTTGTTGAAATTTCTTCAACCAATAATGAAATTGGCGATGCAAAAGAAGAAGTTATTCCAACAGCTGATGTTGACGGTGGATTAATCTCAATTGCTTTTTCATCCAAATACTTAAATGAAGCTTTAAAAGCGTTTAGATCATCTGAGGTATCACTGAATTTTGCAGGGGATATCAGACCGTTTGTCATTAAGGGAAATCAGGATGTTGATTTATTGCATTTGATTCTTCCAGTAAGAATTGATTAAACATTTATTAAGATGTTAGTAATACAAAAATTATTAACATCTTTTTTATGTTAAAAAATGTCACAAAAGATGCCATGAATTCGCTTTACATATGAAAAGGAAAAGATATGACCGAACAACAGGATAATTTCGATCAAAAATACGAAAAATATAAAAGCATGGTTTACAATATTTGTTACACATATTCGAAAAACCAATTTGATGCAGACGATCTTTTCCAAGAATCTTTTTTTGAGTTCTTTAAATTACACAAAAAATTCAAGGAATCAGAACAAGAAAAATACTATTTGATTCGATTAACAATTAATAATTGTAAAGACTTTTATAGAAAAAAACGAAATCGACGTATTGTCTTAGAAAATAGCATTGTAGATAAGCAGGCAGTAGAAACTACAGAGGACATCAATGTATTTGAACTTATTTATAAGTTAAGTCCGAAATTAAAAGAAGTAACCATTTTAAAATATGCAAATCAATTAAATAACAAAGAAATAGCGAATATACTTAAAATCAGCGAAGAAAATGTTAGAAAAAGGCTTGAACGGGCATATGAAAAATTAAGAAAAGAATGGGGTGATAAAGATGAAAGAACTTGAGCAATTAAATCAGCAAATACCGGATGTTTCTGACCAGTTAAAAATCAAGGTAAAAAAATCATTAAATAACTTCCCAAAGAAAATCGTTATTAAAAGAATACGCGCAGCATTTGGGTATACGGTATTAACAGCATTTTCACTGCTCTTAATATTTATTATGGGCATAACAATATATTATAATCAAGCTTTTTTTCTTCCACGCTCCCTATTTGTAGAAATTGCCCAAAATCGGGTTGAAACAGCGCAGTATTTACCAAATCTTGCAGTATTCAGCAATGAACAATTATCAATGAAAATGTCGACATCATATGATCCACTTAGAAAAGACGAGTTTATGGATAGCATTGTTGGATTTGAAGGACTACAAGAATTGATTGATACAACAGGATATATTGATTGGGGATACAATCGTGAATGGACTGTTGATGAAATAAAAGAACAAATGCGCTATATTACTGAACGTGTTGATAAATATGACGTTTGGGTTAATTTGTATGATGGATTTGGTGCATACTACATTTCATACGATGAAATCAATCAAGTTTTGGATATTTACTGGTCTGGTGGTGGTGGCATTCCTTATGTCTTTGAAAGAGAGGGACTAAATCTTATTAAGCACGAAACGTTTGGTGGTTTTCCACAAAAAACAATCAATCAAGCAGACGATATGTTTAGAATTAGATACTATTATGACGAATTAGGTAGAGAAGTTGTTGAAACACATATTTATAAGTCGATCAGATATTATGATGAAATTATATCTGCAAGCTATCAATATTTAAAAAACGTCAAAGACACATCCTTTACAAAATATCGTATATATCCGGTTACAGACCTAGACCACGAAACAATGTATTCTGCATATGATGTTACAACAAGCAATCCATATGGTACAACAAGAGATTTTATGCAAATCAACTATAATGAAAATGAATTTGTTTTCTGGTCGGTAGGACAGGCATTTCCGTCCTACTATCATGCACATCCAGTAACAACCAATAGTTACTTTGTATCACATAAAAAAGATCAAGTTTACGCAGAAACACTTTTAACAGGTAACCATGACGAGGGTGAATATGATGATTCGCGCATGGTACGACCAGACAATGTTTTTGACACCATGACATCGTACCCAATCGTATATACAGGAAGACACATGCACGGTGTAGTAACAACAATGTATCCCAATTATAAAGACTTTTTGGACATAAGTCTCACTAAAAGGAATATAGCGATTGTATATGCAGATAAAAATGACAAGTACTTAGAAGGACTCATTGGACCGGCCGGACCACAATTATTTAATCAAAAGAGCAAAATCAAAGCAGCAATGTCTAATGTTGTTGCAGAAAAGTATGAGATTATTAATGAGTTTATTGTAGCCAACAACTTTGAATTTGATTTTGGAAGTCCACTTTATTACCATGAGACAGATAATCATTTCGCATTTGATCAAAAACAAAGAGAATTACTACACGCAATTAGTATTTACTTGGTGGATAAATTCATTGTCGAAAGCAATCAACAGATTGTTAATGGTAACCCATTTAGGCAAATATAAAGCACTTTGAAAACCGATAAGCCGTTAGTTAATGTTTGTCGGTTTTTATTATTAGAGAAAATAAGGTCATTCAATTATTACGCAAAAATAGCCGATTTTCAAAAGTTTTATATCAACACCTACTCGAACATTTGTTCAAACAAAAAGCGTTAAAATAAGCACTTTTTTTCTTATATTATGATATAATATAAAAGAATAAGGGATATATTAAATGAGCGAATTTGAAATTAACGGTGATTTTATAACAATTTCTCAACTACTAAAAGTTTTAGACTATGTCGTTTCAGGTGGTGAAGCGAGGTCTTTTTTATTGGAAAATGAGATTTTATTAAATGAGATTCCTGTTGTCGAAAGAAATCGGAAAATTCGTCCTGGCGATATTGTCTCCATCAACAAGAAAAGAATTTACATGAAATGATTGAAAGTATAGAAATAAGAAATTTTCGCAGTCTAGAAAGCTACCAACTTCACATTGAAAAACCGATTGTCTTAATTGAAGGACCAAATGGTGTTGGTAAAACAAGCATTCTAGAGGCAATTTATTTTGCTGCAACCACCAAATCACACAGGACGGCTACTGAAAAAGATTTGATTTCGTATGAGAAACCATATGCAGCTGTCAAAATCAAAGAAAAGACAAATACCCATGAAATCATTCTTTCGCTTAACGGTAAAAGAACGTTCATCAATAAAGCAGAAATCAAGAAAATTTCTGATTATATTGGAAAACTTCATGTGGTAATGTTCGCCCCAGAGGATTTGATGCTGATTAAAGGTGGTCCATCAGAACGCAGATATTTTCTGGATTTAGAATTGATGCAAATATCCAAAGAATACTTAAGATTGCTTAACACCTACAAAAAGATTCTTAAACAAAGAAACATTTTGTTAAAAAAACTTAAAGAATCAGATGACTATACATTCTTGAACATCTTAGGCGAACAGCTCTTTGAAGTGGGTGCCAAAATTTATGATTTCCGAGAAGCATTCATCAACGATCTCAACGAAAAACTAAAAAAAGTGAGTACCAAATATCAGAACTTCAATATTGAGATCACTTATGCACCGAATATTACCAAAGACAATTGGATAAAATACTTAAAAACGAAGCAGAAACAAGATATTTTATACGAGCAGACGATGGTAGGCATCCATAAAGACGATTTTAATGTCCTATATAACGGTTTTATTGCTAAGGACTATGCATCACAGGGAACAACCCGTTTAATTGTCATAGAACTCAAATTAGCGCTATTAGAATGGATTAAAGAGCAAACCAAAGCACACGCAGTACTGTTACTTGATGATGTTTTATCAGAACTTGACATTGAAAGACAGAATCTATTCTTAAAAACTTTACCGAAGGCACACCAAGTGTTTATATCAAGTGCCGTACCAATTCACAACCATTTCGATTTACAAAAAGTCGTTTTATCAAAGGAGATACATCATGGAAAACAATCATAACAATAATAACAAATATACAGCAGACAATATACAAATACTAGAAGGTTTAGAGGCCGTTAAAAAAAGACCTGGTATGTATATTGGTTCAACCGGAGAAAGAGGGCTCCATCATTTAGTTTGGGAAATCGTCGATAACTCGATTGATGAAGCACTTGCTGGTTATGCTGATCAAATCACAATCGAGATCTTGAAAGAAGATATTATTCGTGTTACTGACAATGGACGAGGCATTCCTGTTGATATCCATCCAAAGACCGGCAGACCTGCTGTTGAAACAATTTTAACAACATTGCATGCTGGTGGTAAGTTCGATAAAGGATCTTATAAGGTATCTGGTGGACTTCACGGTGTTGGTGCATCAGTCGTCAACGGTCTTTCTTTATGGTTTTTAGTTGAGATTCATAAGGACGGAAAGATTTATGAACAAAAATATGAAAGAGGTATTCCTGCTTATGATTTAAGAGAAACAGGAAGTACTGACAAAAGTGGTACTAGAACCAGCTTTTTAGCAGACCCTAAAATATTTACTGAAACAACACATTATAATTTAGAAACACTAAGAAACAGAATTCAGCAACTGGCATTCTTAAACAAAGGACTTAAATTAACGCTTGTTGACTTAAGAGAAGAAAACGCTGTTGAAGAAACCTTCCATTATGAAGGTGGTATTGTTGAGTATGTCGGGTACTTGAATCAATCCAAATCAAAAATCCATTCAGACATCATTTATATCGAAAAAGAACAAGAAGGCATCACCATTGAAATCGCGATGCAGTATGTTGATTCTTATTCACCAAATATTTATTCTTTTACCAATAACATCAGCACGACAGAAGGCGGCATGCATGAAGATGGATTCAAGATGGCACTGACCCGTGTTATTTCTAAGTATGCAGATGATCAAAAACTTAAAAAAGATGATGCCATTTCTGGTGAGGACACCAGAGAAGGATTAACAGCAATCATTTCTGTAAAGCATCCGGAACCACAGTTTGAAGGACAAACCAAAACCAAACTAGGTAATCCAGAAGTAAGAGCAATCACCTCGCAAATCACCGCCGAAGCATTAGAAAGATTCTTGATGGAAAAACCACAGCAAGCTAAAGCAATCGTTGAAAAGGTGTTGCTGGCAACAAGAGCGCGTGTTGCTGCTAGAAAAGCTAAAGAACTGACCAGAAGAAAATCTCCACTTGATGCACTTGGCTTTGCCAGCAAGCTTGCTGACTGCAGAAGTAAGGATCCGGTGAAATCTGAAATCTACATCGTTGAGGGTGACTCAGCCGGTGGTTCTGCAAAACAAGGCAGAGACTCAGAATTTCAAGCGATTCTGCCACTTAGAGGTAAAGTATTAAACGTTGAAAAAGCACGTTTGGATAAGATGCTTAGCAACAAAGAAATCGTCAATTTGATTCAAGCAATGGGTACTGGCATTTCTGATGAATTTGATATTGAAAAATTACGATATCATAAAATCGTTATTATGACCGATGCCGATGTTGACGGTTCACATATTAGAACCCTTTTATTAACTTTCTTATTTAGACACATGAGACCGTTGATTGATGCTGGCTACGTTTATGCAGCACAGCCACCACTCTACAAAGTGAGCTGGGGTAAAAACACTGCCTATGTCTATTCTGAAGAAGAATTGAATCAAATTACAGCAACCATTGAAACTAGACCATCCATTCAACGCTATAAAGGTTTAGGCGAAATGAATGCTGAACAGCTTTGGGATACAACCATGGATCCAGCTGCCAGAACATTACTACAAATTAAATTAGAAGATGCCATTGAAGCAGACCAAGTTTTCTCCATGCTAATGGGAGAAGAGGTTGAACCGAGAAAAGAGTTCATCCAAAAGAATGCACAATATGCAACTGATATTGACGTATAGGAAAGGAAATAAATCATGAGTGAAGACATTAAGAATTACGACAAAGTAAAAGAAATAAACATCTCTTCTGAAATGAAGACATCCTTCTTGAATTACGCAATGAGCGTCATTGTTTCTCGTGCGCTTCCAGACGTTAAAGATGGTCTAAAACCGGTTCAACGACGTATTTTATACTCTATGCATGAAAACAATATGTACGCATCAAGCGCACATAAAAAGAGTGCCAGAATCGTTGGGGATGTCATGGGGAAATATCATCCGCATGGTGACTCGTCAATCTATGAAGCAATGGTTCGTATGGCACAGCCATTCAGCTACAGAAAGACTTTGATTGACGGACACGGTAACTTCGGTTCAGTCGATGGTGATGGCGCTGCAGCGATGCGTTATACCGAAGCCAGACTTTCTAAGATTGCTGGCGAAATGGTACGTGACATCGATAAAAATACAGTACCGTTCATTGACAACTATGATGCATCAGAAAAACAGCCAGCCGTACTGCCTGCAAGATATCCTAATTTACTGGTTAACGGTTCAACCGGGATTGCAGTCGGGATGGCAACCAATATTCCACCGCATAATTTAGGTGAAGTGCTAGAGGCAATCTTTGCCTACATGGACGACCCTGAAATTACCGTTTTTGACTTAATGAAATACATTAAGGGACCAGACTTTCCAACTGGTGGTCAAATCCTAGGTATTACAGGACTTAGACAAGCCTATGAAACCGGTAGAGGGATTATCGCTATTCGTGCAAAACACGAACTTGTCATGACCAAGAACAGAGCAGAGCTTGTCATTACTGAAATTCCTTATATGGTCAATAAGACAACCTTGATTGAACGAATTGCTGATGTTGTCAAAAACAAGATCATTGAAGGCATTTCTGATCTGCGTGACGAATCATCCAGAAAAGGGATGCGGATCGTCATTGAACTTAAAAAAGATGTCAATCCAAATGTTACCTTAAATAACCTTTATAAGCATACGCAGCTTCAAACATCATTTGGTATCAATATGATTGCCTTGGTCAACGGGCAACCTAAGTTGCTATCAATCAAAGATGCGATTGTTCATTATGTTGCCCATCAAGTGGATATCATTACCAGAAGAACGCAATTTGAACTAGACAAAGCACAAGCCAGAATGCATATCTTAGATGCGTTAGTGAAGGCATTATCTGATGTTGACAATGTCATTAAAATCATTAGAGATGCTAAAAACCCAGAAATTGCTAGAACGAACCTGATTGAAGCTTATGAATTTTCTGATTTGCAGGCAAGAGCGATTCTGACAATGCAGCTTCAAAGATTGACTTCTTTAGAAATCGACAAGATTTATGAGGAAACCGAAGGACTAAAAGTTAGAATTAGTGAATATAATGAAATTCTTGCGAGCGAAGATAAGAAGATTGCTGTCATCCGTACAGAACTAGAAGAAATTAGAAACAAGTATGCTGATGACCGTATCTCAGAAATCAATCTTTATGAAGATCTAGATATTGACAACGAAGACTTGATTCCGATTGAAGACATCATCGTTACTGTAACCAACAACGGCTACATCAAACGGATGAATGTCGATGACTATAAGCTACAAAACAGAGGTGGCGTCGGCATGTCAGGGGTTAAGCTCCACGAAGATGATTATGTCGAGCATATCGCGATGACATCAACCCACGACTTCCATCTATTCTTTACCAATCTTGGTCGCGTATTTAAGATTAAAGGATATGCACTGCCAAGTGGTTCTAGACAATCCAAAGGGGTACCAATCGTCAATTACTTAAACTTCCAGGAAGGTGAAGTATTGGCATCCTTTACAACAGTTAGAAACTTTGAAGAAGAAAATCACTATCTATTCTTTGTTACTAAACGAGGCATTGTTAAACGTACCCATATCTCCAATTACCAAAACATTAGAACAAACGGTATTATCGCATTGAATCTTCGTGAGGATGATGAACTGATTACAGTACGTTCAACCGATGGACAAAAAGAGATCATCTTAGGAGCGTCAAACGGTAAAGCCATTCGTTTTGCTGAAACGGATGCCAGAGAAATCGGACGTACAGCAACCGGTGTCAGAGGTATGTCGTTAAGTCCAAACGATTCAATCGTTGGGGTTGCTGTTGTTGACGGAGAAAACGAAGACATATTGGTTATTACCGAAAAAGGCTACGGCAAGCGTACCAATGTCGATGAATACCGTCTACAAAACCGCGGTGGCAAAGGTGTTAAAACCTTGAATGTCACTGAAAAGAACGGACAGCTATCAACCTTAAGAAGAGTCAGCAACGAAGAAGATTTAATTGTTGCATCAGACAAAGGGATTACCATTAGATTACCGATCTTGCAAATCTCACAGACTAAACGCGCAACCCAAGGTGTTAGAATCATTTCATTAAAGGGTGATCAGAAGGTGGCAACAATAGCGATTGTGCCACATCAGGAATTAGAACTCGATGCAATCGATCATCCTGAAATCACGCAGGAACAACTTACCTTAAACGGTACACCTAAAAAGGTGGCATCAGTTGAACTTCAAGCTGAGGCTGATGAAGAAGAGACAAAAGAAACAACAACGCAACAAAAGATAGATTTTGAATCTTAATAAACAGTATTAAACACGAGACCAAGGTTATTAAACTTTGGTCTTTTTCTTATAATTAAATGTGAAACAAAAGTAAATGAAATATACAAAAATGTTTCACACAAACAAAAATGAATTATAGATTTAATTGACATACGCACGCCAAAGTAATAAAATAGCCAATTCC
>CAZIZJ010000025.1:0-12489 GCA_964543675.1 uncultured Acholeplasma sp.
CCGTGTGACTGCTGGTCTTCAAAAGAAATACGGCGAAGAACGCGTATTTGATACACCAATTGCTGAATCAGCAATTGTTGGTTCTGCAATCGGTATGGCAGTCAACGGTTTAAAACCAGTTGCTGAAATTCAGTTTGATGGTTTTATTTTCCCAGGGTATACGGATTTAGTGACCCATGCTGCAAGATTTAGAAATCGTTCAAGAGGACAATTCCCTGTGCCAATGGTACTTCGTGTACCGCATGGTGGTGGAATTCGCGCACTAGAACACCATTCAGAAGCAATCGAAACATTATTAGGATCTATTCCTGGACTAAAAGTTGTAACTCCTTCGACACCGTATGATGCAAAAGGATTACTTTTAGCAGCAATCAATGATCCAGATCCAGTCGTTTATTTAGAGCCGAAAAGAATTTATAGAGCAGGTAAACAAGAAGTTCCTGCTGAAATGTATGAAATTCCAATTGGAAAAGCCAAAGTCACCAGACAAGGTAATGATATTACTGTTGTTGCATGGGGTTCATTGGTACGTGAAGTTGAAAAAGCTGCCAAAGTTGTTGAAGCGGAAGGCATTTCAGTTGAAATCGTTGATCTTAGAACAATTGCACCATACGATGAAGAAACTATTTTAAACTCAGTTAAGAAAACTGGTCGTTTCATGGTGGTTACCGAAGCAGTCAAGTCTTATGGACCAGCTGCTGAATTAATCGCGATGGTTAACGAAAAAGCATTCTACTCATTAGAAGCTGCACCAGTACGTTTGACTGGATTTGATATTACAGTGCCACTTGCAAGAGCAGAACATTTTCATTTTCCGCAACCAGAAAAGATTGTAGCTTACTTAAGACGTTTAGCTAAAGTCAGACCGTAAGGAGGAACTTATCGATGTTTGAATTTAAATTTGCCGATATCGGCGAAGGTATTCATGAAGGTACGATTTTAAAATGGAATTTTAAAGCTGGGGATCAAGTTAAAGAAGGCGAAACTTTAGTTGTTGTTGAAACAGATAAAGTGAATGCCGAATTACCATCTCCTGTAACTGGTAAAATTGTTTCATTAGGCGCTAAAGAAGGTGAAATCATTCATGTTGGGCAAACTGTTGTCACAATTGATGATGGTTCCGCTCCTGCAGCAGCACCAGCCGCTGCACCTGTTCAACAAACTACAGCACCTGCACCACAACCAGCGCCAGCAGCACAAACAACATCAAGCGAAGTTTATGACTTCAAGTTTGCTGATATCGGTGAAGGCATCCACGAGGGAACAATTCTTAAATGGAACTTCAAAGAAGGCGACAAGGTCAATGAAGGTGATACTTTAGTCATTGTTGAAACCGATAAAGTCAATGCTGAATTACCAGCACCTGTATCCGGAACTGTTTTAAAGATTGGCAAAAAAGAAGGCGAAGTGATTCACGTTGGTGAAACAGTTGTCTTACTAGGCGAAGAAGGCGCTGCAGTTGCTCAGGCACCTGCACCAGCACCTAAAGCTGAACCAGCAGCTGAAGCTAAAGGCGGAAGCGTTGTTGGTGAAATTGAAGTATCAGATGAACTGATTGGCGGATCAACCGAACAGGAAACTGTTCAATCAACCGGTAAAGTATTGGCATCGCCTGTTGCAAGAAAACTTGCATCAGACCTAGGTGTTGATATTGCTTCAATCAAAGGTACTGGCGAACAAGGTCGCGTACTAAAAGACGATGTTCAAGCATCTAAAGGACAACCTCAAGTTGCACCGGTAGCACAAACTGCAGCACCAGCACCACAACAAGCAGCACCTGCTGCAAGTCAAGCATCTGCAGGCAAACCACAAGGTGATGTCGAAGTCGTCAAGATTTCAAGACTTCGTAAGGCAATCTCAAGTGCAATGGTTCGTGCGAAATCAATTATTCCGCATACGGTATTAATGGATGAAATCAATGTCAATGCATTAGTAGATTTTAGAAATGAAGCCAAAGGTATTGCAGAATCTAAAGGCATTAAATTAACTTACATGGCGTTTATTGCAAAAGCAGTGGTTACTGCATTAAAAGAATTCCCATTATTCAATGCGTCATTTAATCATGACACTGATGAAGTTTACATTAAGAAATACATTAACTTAGGTATGGCTGTTGATACACCAGACGGACTAATTGTTCCTAACATTAAAAATGCAGAAAACTTATCCGTATTTGAACTGGCTTCAAAAATCAGACAATTAGCGGATGACACCATTGCTAGAAAGATTTCACTTGATCAACAACAAAACGGCACATTTACCATTACTAACTTCGGTTCAGTCGGTGTTGCATATGGCACACCGGTCATTAACTATCCGGAGCTTGCTATTATCGGTATCGGTAAGATTGAAAAGAAACCAATTGTTGTGGGCGATGAAATCAAGATCGCAAGCATGTTGCCATTATCACTGGCAGTAGACCACAGAATCATTGATGGTGCTGATGGTGGTAGATTCTTACTACGTGTTAAAGAATTATTGATGAATCCAACATTGTTACTATTAAGCTAAGGAGATAACTCATGGCAAAATCATATGATATTGTTGTCGTAGGTGGAGGACCTGGTGGCTATGTTGCTGCCATAAAGGCCGCTCAGCTTGGGGCAAAAACAGCTTTGGTTGAAAAAGAAGTTGTTGGCGGCATCTGTTTAAATCACGGATGCATACCAACAAAGACATTTTTAAAATCAGCTAAAGTCTATAAAACACTACAGCATTCAACTGACTTTGGTGTCACCAATTCAGGTACTGTCGGTTTCGACTGGAGTAAAATCTTAAGTCGCAAAGATGGTGTTGTTAAGCAACTTACCGGTGGTGTTGCATTCTTATTAAAGAAAAATGGCGTTGATGTCTACAACGGATTTGGTGATGTTAAATCAGCAAATGAAGTGGTTGTAAACGGTGAATCACTGACGACTAAAAATGTCGTGATAGCAACCGGTTCATCTGCCATCGTACCACCAATTCCAGGGGTTGAAGATGCTTATAAAAAGGGTATTGTGGTTACATCAAGAGAACTACTTAATGTCAAAGACTATCCAAAAACAATTTTAATTGTTGGTGGCGGTGTCATTGGGGTTGAGTTTGCTACCGTATTTAATTCATTCGGTTCAAAGGTAACCATCATTGAAAAAATGGATGGCATTCTACCGACCATGGATGATGATATTCGTACAGCATATGCTAAAACACTTAAAAGAGATGGTATTGAAATTTTGACTGGCGCTGAGGTAAAATCAGTTGCTGATCATAATCTGACCTACCATTTAGAAGGTAAGGATGTTACAATCACAGGCGATTTAATCTTAATGGCAGTGGGTACTCGTGCCAACTCCAAAGGATTAGAACACTTAGGACTTGAAATGGATAGAGCGAACATCAAGACCAATGAATATCTTCAAACCAATGTGCCGGGCATTTATGCCATCGGTGATGTCAACGGTAAATTCATGCTAGCACACGTCGCAGAACATGAAGGCATTGTCGCAGTCGAACACATCCTTAAAAAAGGTCATGCGAAAATGAACTACGATAGAGTACCATCATGTATCTATGGTTCACCTGAGATTGCTGCCATCGGTTTAACCGAAAGAGAAGCCAAAGAACGTGGCATTGACTATAAGGTCTCTAAGATCCCGCTATCAGCAGTCGGTAAAGCACTGGCTGATGGTGAAAAAGAAGGATTTGTCAAACTCATTGTTGACAAGAAATACTTAGAAGTTGTTGGCGCACATATTTATGCATATAACGCAACTGAACTGATTTCTGAATATAGTGTGGCGATGGTTGCAGAAGCGACAGCTTATGAAATCGCACATGCAATGCATCCACATCCAACCCTCTCAGAGTTAACGCTTGAAGCTGCACTTGGTGCAATCGATAAACCAATTCATATTTAATCAACAAATAAAGATGAACAATACCACATGGTGTTGTTCATTTTTTGTATAATAAGATATGACCGATTCATAAACCAGAATCAAAAGGAGTCATTTTATGATACTTTGGAAAAGCGCTAAATTTTATACGATGAAAAACGAAAAGGATTATGTCAACCAGATATTGACTGATAAGGGTCTGATTATTGCAGTAAATGATGATGTCTATAAACATAAGATTGATCAAACAATAGATTTGAAAGGTAAGTTCGTATTTCCGGGATTTACTGACAATCATCTGCATTTGATTGGCTATGGCAGAAAACTGAAATCTTTTAATTTAAATGCCAATCAGGATAAAGAAGCAGTCATTAAACAAATCAAATCTTTTTATAGTGAAACAACCTTAAAAGTAGAAGGGTATTTAAACATTGGATTGACCAAAGATGATTTAGATCAAATAAGTGATCATTACGTGATTATCTTAAGACATAATGATTACCACAGTTATACCGTCAATTCATATGTCCTTAAACTATTGAATATCAACCATGAAACAGGTATCTTAATTGAAGATGAAGGAAAGCCGGTTGATTCACTTTGGTCAATGGCAGAAAAAACCGCACTTGAAGACATGACTGATGCTGCACTAACTAGTTTACATGAATACGGCATCACATCGATTGTGAGCGATGATTTATTCTATTTCAATAGTTATGAGGAAACACTAGATATTATCAATAAAGAAGTACTTAACCATAAAATGCGTACGAATCTCTTAATCCACCATCAAGTATTAGACCAATACTTAAGTGATAATCAAAAACCAGCAAACAAGTATTTAACTTTCAATTGGGTCAAAGTTTTTTACGATGGCACCTTATCGTCTAAAACGGCATTGTTAAAGGATAATTATGCCGATGAAAAGCACAATGGACAAGCAATGATTCGCGAAGAATTCATAGAAATCGTAAATAAAGCAAGATTAAACAATTTAAATATTGCTGTTCATACGATTGGCGATCAGGCTTTGGCAGAGGTTGCTGATGTATTTAAACAGTATCCACCACAAAATGGTGGATATGACAGAATCATTCATGCATCGTTGGCAGACTCAGCAACCATTAAGAAACTTTCAAAGATCAAAGTCATTATCGATATTCAGCCACAATTCATCGAAAGTGATCTGCCAAGAGTATTATCCTATTTTTCACACCAACCACTGGTTTATCCATTTAACAGTTATTTAAAAGAAGGACTTATTTTAGGCAGCAGTTCTGATGCACCAGTTGAAACACCAAATCCACTACTAGGTATTTACTTTTTAGAGACAAGAACTGTCAATAAAGTGACATATCATGCCGATGAACGATTGACTAGATTTGAAAGTATATCGCTTTATACTAATGACGCGATAAAAACTGATGTCAAAAAAGGATTGATTGATGTTGGTCATCTATCAGATTTCACAGTTTTTAATAAAGATATCATGACTTGTCAGACAACAGTACTTAAAGAAAATCTTGTGGAGATGACAATTGTTGATGAACAAGTTGTCTATCAAAAGATTTAATTAAATAGAAGGATTTAAAAATACATAATATATGAATAAGTTCGTGTATAATGATTAAGGCTGAGGTAACATCATGAAATTATTTAGACGAATTTTATTACATATTTTAGGTTTTGCACTTTTATCATTTTCAGTGGCATTGATTCTTAAAACGAATCAAGGCTCTTTTCCCTATGACGGCATTGCCTACTATATCTCTATGTTGATTAATCATCCATTTTTCACAATTGGCGTGGCATCGATTATTTTCGGTTTCGTTTGGGTATTGCTTAATCTGATACTGATTAGAAAATGGTATGTCCTGCAATCTGCCATCATCGTCTTTACCTTTGGTTATTTCATGGATTTCTGGTACTATATTGTTTTTAATGATTACAGCATCACTGAGGTGTGGCTGAATGCAATCATTGCAGTCGCATCATTAGTGGTCTTAGGCTTTTCAATTAGTTTAATCATTTTTAACAAACGATTTCCTATGGGTCCTTCAGAAATATTTCTGACGCATATAACAACCTTTACGAAGAAAACACTTTTATCTAAACTGTATATCGAATTGGCACTCATTACCATCTTGTTTACATTAGCGATTATTGCTGGAAGCTTTGAACAGTTTGGTTGGTTTACCTTTGTCTCGGTGATCATGATTGCTCCTGTCATCTCATACAGTCAAAAATTCTTAAGTAAATTTATAGAAGTCTATTAAAAAAGAGACAGACGTCTCTTAGATTAAAAATTTATTCAAACAGCATCCGATATACTTCGGGTGCTTTTTTTAATAAGAAAGACAGTTCAGATGGAAAACATCTTAATGAAACAAGCGAAGCCGAAAGATTGATTGCTAGTGCGTCATCATGAATGATGATGGCATCCTCAATCGTGCCGTATGCAATTGATATATTGATTTCATAATTCTCACTGGATTTCTTAATCACTGATTTTGGTGATTCACCGTAGTTCCATTGATATGTTAAATACTTTTCATTTTTCAGCTGTTCAATTCTTGAAATGTCTTTTGGTGAGAGTTCAATGAAATCGGTACTGTTAACCAGTTTATTTATCAGGTAAGATTTAATTTCATCGATTGATAAATTAGTATATGATTTCAAGTTGGTAACAACCGACCGATTGGACTTCACAGAAATACTGTCAATCGCTGATTCTTTTTGTTTAATAGAGCCAGAAAGTTTTTCTAGATCTGCGTCAAATAAAAGCGTTCCATGATGCAGGAGTTTATTGCCGTAGACGAACTGGGCATTGCCGCTGATTTTCCGATCACCGATTTTAATATCGCTTTTAGGGACAAACTCAGCTTTGATGCCTAAATCATTTAAGGCATCAACAAGTTCTTTCGTCATTAGTTCGTAGTTGTTGATCTTTCCTTTAGAAGCAGTGATGTAGGTGTAGTTTAGATTGCCCATATCGTGAAACACTGTACCACCGCCAGAAATTCTTCTGACCAAAGGAATGTGGTTTTTAACAATGAAATGTAAATTGACTTCTTCAAAAACATTTTGATTTCTGCCAACGATAATCGATGTTTCGTTTTGCCACAGCAAAAAAATGTCTTCATCCTGATGGATATTTTTTAAGATGTATTCTTCCCAAGCTAAATTAAAATAAGGATCATTTGAGATTGATAGTAAAGTTTTCATAAATTAAATCGTCTCCGTTAACTATCTTATCATAAGATACAAAATAAAAATGATAAAATAAAAGAACAGTGAGGTCATATGAAGGCAGTATTGATTTACAATGAATCTTCCGGCAAAGGTAAAGTAAGAAAAGACTTTAAGAAGATTAATGCTTTTTTTAAACTGAATAATTGGGAAGTTAATTATTACCAGGTTGAATCAACTAAAGATTTGGTCAAAGACTGTATGGAGATGTCATATAACCATGACACCTTTTTAATTGCCGGCGGAGACGGTACCATTCATTCTGTTGTCAATGGCGTCATGGCAGTTCCAAAAGAAAATCGACCAAAGCTTTTATTTTTACCGTATGGCACCACCAATGATTGTGCCGGGATGCTAGGACTTGGAAAAAATGTCTTCTATAATTTAGCACTATTAAAAACAGCGCATTATCAGGAGATGGATGTCTATTCAGCAAACACGGTATTCTTTGTTTATGCTGCAGCCATCGGCAAGTTCTCTAAGATTTCATATGAAGTTAACAGAAGGAATTTAAGATGGCTAGGACCGATCGGTTACGTTATGAATTCATTTACCGATCTGTTTAAAAACTACCATATGAAAGTTAAGGCAGTAACCAAGGATAAAATCATTGAAAAGAAGTCATTTTTAATTCTTTTGGTGGCAGGCAGCAGAGTAGGCGGCTTTAATCTTGGCAGATTCACGAAAGGCGTTAAATTGAATGATGGAACCATTGGTGTTAGAATATTTACAAGAAACCATTTGTTTTCATGGTTTAAGATGGTCTGGTTCTATTTGTTTAGAGGCAGACACTTCAAGAATGACCTACATCTCAATGTAAGTCATATTCGTTTCGAAATGGATGATAAATGGTACTGGAACATTGATGGCGAAAGAGGACCTAAAGGTAATTTGGATGTTCATGTGCTGTCTAAAGAGATTACCGTTTATGTACATCCTAAATACAAGGATAAACTATTTTAAGGGAGGTATCTATGGAAAAAATCCTTGAAGTAAAAGACCTATATAAAAAGTATGATGATTTGGTAGCCGTTAACCGAATATCTTTTTATGTCAAAAGAGGAGAGCTTTATGCTTTCTTAGGTCAAAATGGTGCCGGCAAGTCAACGACCATTCGAATGATTATTACGCTGCTTAAAAAAGATGACGGCAGTTTCTTATTGAATGGCAGTTCAGATGAATCCTATATCAGAAGTAAAATCGGCGTTGTTTTCCAAGATAATGTTTTGGATCCTTATTTAACGGTCAAAGAGAATTTGATCTTAAGAGGGATTTTATACTTGAAAAACAAACAAGCAGTCTTGGAGCGTTATGAACAGTTGTCTCAATATTTGAGTTTAAAGGAAATAGAAAATCAAAAGTTTAAAACGTTGTCTGGTGGACAAAAAAGAAGAACTGAAATCGCTAGAGCGTTATTTTCTAATCCGGAACTGTTGATTCTTGATGAACCGACCACTGGACTGGATCCTGAAACCAGACAAGTTGTTTGGAAAATCATTGAGGATTTAAGAAACAAAGAGGGCGTTACTGTGTTTCTAACAACGCACTACATGGAAGAAGCAGCCAATGCTGATCATGTAGTGATTATTCATAAAGGAAATATTGTTGCTAAAGGATCTCCGGCAGAATTAAAGAATAAGTATTCAAAAGACTACTTTAGATTAATACCTAAAAATGCTGGCAAGCTCACTGATTTCTTAAAAGAAAACAATCGCGTTTATAAATTAGTGGCTGACCAGTACTACATTGAAATTAAAGATACAGAGGATACGCTTAACTTAATAACAAGCATTAAAGATAACATCAAATCCTTTGAGGTTGTTAAAGGGACATTGGATGACGTATTCATCAATGTCGTAGGTGAACAAAATGAATGAAATCATATCATTAACAACAAGAAACCTAAAAATATTCTTAAGAGATAAAACAGCAGTTTTCTTTTCTTTCTTATCGGTCATTATTTTACTGGCAATCTATGTGCTATTTCTGGGGAACTTAATGAGGGTTGATGAAGTTGGTCTGACCCTTACCAATGCGCAATCCGATTTCATGGTCTATTCGCAGATGATGCCAGGATTATTAGTCATCAATACATTAACCATTTCACTAGGTAATTTAGGAAACATCATTAGTGATTTAGAGTATAAATTCATTGATGGATTTTTGGTTACACCAGTTAAACGGTTTAAGGTGATCGTTGCCTACTATTTATCGTCTTTAATCATTACCATTGTCATCTCTAGCTTTTTGGTGGCACTGGCATATGCTGTTCTAGGTTTTACAACCGGCATATATTACCGAATAGACATCATTCTTCAAGTGTTGGGACTGATTGTATTATTCTCATTCATTTCTTCAGCATTCATGGTATTTCTGACCTCATTCATTAAGTCAATCAATGCCTTTGGCGCTGTTGCCGGCGTCTTTGGAACAATCATCGGCTTTATGGCAGGTATTTATATGCCGCTGGCTGTACTGCCTGAAACCATCAGATACATTTCTAGTCTGCTGCCTTTCACCCATATGACGATTGCCTTAAAACAACTGATGCTTCAGCAATCATTTGAACTGATTACGGAAGAATTTGGTGCAGAAACCACAGCAGCCATCAGTCATGCATATGGAACCAATGACATTGGCATCTTTGGTTTGGATGTTCCAATGTTCTGGATTATTGTGATATCGATGGTGATTGCCTTCGGATTGCTGGTCGCATCAAACTATCTTTTAAATAAACGAATTAAGAGCTGATTAACAGCACGACATATAAATATCATTCCTCTAAAATAGAAACTACAAGCAATCGAAGTTATCTATGATGGAGGAATTTTATTTTTAATCCCAAATCACGCAACTAAAACACCACAAATCACACCAATAAAATGCCCCAAATTGCATCAACAGAATTGTAAAAAATATATCTATTGACAAGTTAATTATTAAAATGTCTTGTGTAGGTTAGTGATTTGCCATGGTTGGCAAACATAACCAGTGAACTAGAGTGAAAAAGTCCATTTCTGGACTTTTTATTTTTAATAGTACTCTGTAATACAATTAGAAAATTTTGTTATGTTGACTTAACTTTAGTTTCTTTAACATCACCAACGACATTGACGGTTGAATAGCCAATGTTAATTAAGTGATCACCAATACGTTCCAACTGCGAGGTGAAATCAAAGAAGTATTTAGAATGTTCCAATAAACATTCACCAGTACGCAGTCTAGTGACGTGGTTACGCTCGAAATCTGCTCTATTTTTATCGATGATGTATTCAAGCATTGAAAGCTCGTTTAATTTTTTAATTTGATTTTTCTCGTAAATGTTGACGGCTAAATCAAACATTAGCGTGATTTGGTCAGTCATCTGTCTAATTTCATCTTTGGCTGCACTAGAGAAAATCATATTTTCTAGTGCCATTTCCTCAACGATTGAAACGAAGTTATTGGCATGGTCTGCGATTCTTTCTAAGTCATTGATGACATGATAGATTTTACCGATGACCAGTTCATCCTGGTAAGCCAGACGCTGTGAAGACAGTTTAACTAAATAAAGGGCAATAGCACCATTCAGGAAATCAATGACATCTTCGTTTTCTTTGACTTTTTCAATATGTATGGGCTGTACCTTTTCAATGCTTTCAAAAGAATAGGCAATATTTTCTTTAACCAGTTCAAACATCCGTCTAACTTCTTTATCAAGTGCAGTTAATGCAAATGATGGTGTTTTTAACAATGTCTCGGTAACGTATTTAAGTGACATTGTTGTTGATTGACTATCTTTATCCTTCTTGATAAGCACATAGGATAATTTTTCAAGCTGTTTGATGAATACGATAGCAATCAACGCCGTACTTAAGTTAAAGAATACTTGGAAGGCGGCAACCTGAAAACCCAGATTAACGTTTTCAAGTATATTTATAATTGGTTCAGTAAAGATCCAAACGATTGCTGAAAAGATAATACAGCCTAATAGATTGAAAATCATTTGAATGAGTGCCAGTCTTTTCGCATTGGCATTACCACCCATCGAGGCAAGCAACCCAGTAACGGTGGTACCCACTTCCGCACCTAAGACAATGAATAGTGCATATTCAAGCGGAATGGTTCCTGATGATACCAAGAGAATTGAAAGTCCAACGATCAATGTCGATGAATTGACGATTGCTGTTAATAGGATACTTAAGATAATTAAGAGTAAAGGAAAGTTAACGACTTCAAAGATATTTGCAATATAGGTTCTCATTGCCTCAGTTTTAAATGCACCTGATGCAAAATTGAGTCCGATAAAGATTAAACCGAATCCGATGAAGATCTGACCGATTCTTTTAGTGCCTGGTTTTTTTGAAACCATTTCAATGATGACGCCAACCATTGTAAATAAAGATAGGAAGATTGCGTAATCAAATGTTGCAAAAGAAGAGATCACTCCGGTCAAGGTGGTACCAACGTTGGCGCCTAAAACAATCGCGATACCTTGATAAAGGGTCAGAATGTTGGCGTTTAGAAACGAAATGGTCATGACCGTCACTAAAGTCGATGACTGCATGACGCTGGTAATGAAGGTACCAAAGCCAAAGGATACGAATCGATTGTTCGATACTTTTGACATTCCTCTTTGCATTCGACCAGAAGAAATCTTTTCTAAACCGGATGACATTTGATGTATTCCCACCATAAATATAGCGAGACCCGATAAAAGGGAAACGAAACTAGTTAGTATTTCCATTTTGCACTCCTTTTATTAAGAAACTTATACCTTTTCTATTATACAATATAAACTTTACATTTCCTTTACATTTTAGTTACATAATTTGGTGGTAACGTAAGAGACAGTTTACATATAATATGCGTAGATTCAATTAACCTAAGGAGAATATATGAAGAAATTGTTATCGGTTTTAACGATTATTGTTGTTGGATTAGTGCTTGTTGCTTGTGGACCAGAAACAAAGAATTATACATTAGCTGAAAAAGAAGAAGAATTAGTCAAGGCATTTGTTGCATTCATGGGTACACAAGAAGGGAAAGCAACCATTCAAAATAGAGGCGGTATTGTATCAATCAGTTCGTCTGATCCGTCTTGGTCAGATATTGCAGGTGATTTCCCAGTAACTGCACTTGATAACTCAGATGTGACGATTAAATTTGGCGGTTCAACTTCCGTTGAATCAATTGCCATGTTTTTGTCTGCACAATTTGCAGGTCTTGCAGTCAATTTAGCACAATGGACGACATTCATTATTACTGGTGAACATAAGTCAACACCACTATTCTAAGGAGGATAGATTATGCTGATATATTTTTTAGGGCGCTTTAAAATAGACGGGGGTAAACCCGAAAATGCGCTTTCCAATAGGTGGGG